>JBAXWQ010000108.1:0-10157 GCA_037128315.1 Opitutia bacterium
GCCCCCACGGACCGGTTAGAACTCGTAACGGGCGCTGAGGAGGATGGACCAGCGGGTCGCGGCGGGTTCACCACGGCCGAGAGACGGGGCGAAGCCGGATCCCACGACCGGTACCCCATCGACCGTGGTCGTATAGGTGCCATTGGCGAGGGCCGTGCTGATGTTGCTGTAAACATACTGCTTGTTGACCCCGTCATAGGTGGCTGAACCGATGGATTCCTTCTTGGTGAAGAACTGGTTGGATCCGCGGATAATGCCCCACTTGTTGTTGAGCATATTGCCGACATTCAGGATATCCATGCCGAGGACGAGCTTGTGGCGCCAGCCCGGCAGCTTGACCTCTTGTTTAACGCCAAAATCAAACTGGTTGACCCAGGGATATAGATTCTGATTGGCCGAGGTGGCTTTCCCCTCGGTAAGACCGAAGCGATCGACGATCTTGAAGAAGTTCTCCTGGTCGGTGGTGGTGGCGAAGCGGACGAGCGTATCGCCACTGCGTTTGGGAACATAGACCAGATCGTTTTGGGTCTGGCTGTCACCGTTGATGTCGGTGGAGTAGACAAAGCTAAAGGGATAGCCACTGCGTCCCTCATAAAGCAGGGAGAAGGTGGTCCGGTTCCCCTTGATGAACTCGAAGTCCTTGGCGACGTTGATGAGGAACTTGTCCTTGATGGTCAGCTCGGCGTTGTGGAGTTCCTGGGCATTGGCATTGAATACCACGCGGTTGTTCCAGTTGGACGCGGCGACGGAGGAGGTGCCAAACATGACTTCCTTGGCGTCGGTCCGGACGTACGAAGCCCGCCAAAACCAGCCGTCCTTCTGGCGGGGACGTTCCAGTGATAAAACCACGGTGCTCGACCGGCCCTGGTTGGTATTGCTGAGCTTGATGGTGCGGTTGGTAAAGGCGGTGCTGACCAGTTTCGTGGTGGTCGAGGTGGCCAGGTAGTTGGTCCAATACAGCAGGCGTCCGTCTGGGGCGGCACCGGTATTGGCAATGTTCACATTTTCATAAAATATATCCTCACTGGTCTTGGTGAACTCGATTTCAGCGGAGGCCTTGAGATTCCAGAAGCCAACTTCCCGCTCGATCGCGAGATTGGTCTTCCACTTGGAGGGCAGGGCAAAATTCGGGTCCATGAAAGCGACCTGCATGGCCGGGGTGTTGCCCACGGTGGACTGGCTGTCGGGATTGCCCGACACGATCGGGGCCTGGGTGGCCGAACCGTTGGTCGGGTTGGTCCCGGCCGACCAGGTCTTGAAATTCATGCCCGTGTTGGAATAGCTGTTCGAAATCCACACGCGCGGGGCGCGGCCGTAGAATAGCCCGAGGCCACCGCGAATGACGGTCTTCCGCTTGGTGTCCAGCTGCCAGTTGAACCCGACCCGGGGCTGGATGATTTTCTTGCCGTCGTAGCTGGCGTTGTTGCGCATGCCAAAGATGGATTCGAAGTTCTGGATGCCCGGGGTGACGGCATCAGTGTCGACATTATTGTAGGGAATGGCGTCCGGCAGCAGGGCCATGTCGATGCGGGCGCCCAAGTCGAACTTCAGCCGGGGGGTCACGCGCCAGGCATCGTTGATGAATAAACCGGCATTGGCCTCGCCGAAGGTGGCGGCTGGATCGACCCCCGCGAGGATCTGATTATAGGTATAGGTGCGGTAATTAACCGTGCCGTTATTGGTGGCCGAGACGGCGAGGAATTGGGCAAGATTGTTGAAGTCGTAGGACCCGTAAGCATTCTGGACAAAAAGGTTATAGATATCGGCCTTGTCGTATTGGATGCCGGCTTGGAGCGTGTGTTTGTCGCTCAACTCATAGGAGCCGTAGGCCTCCAACGCATCGGTCTGGACATCGAGAATGTTGGCGTGACGGCTTAATTCCGTGCCGAAGGTGACAAAGGCGGTGTTGGAGGAGCCGGCGACCGGAATATTGCGGATCTGCACAAAGGGTTGTTTGCTGTTGTTCACGGGCTCCGAGTGATACTTGCTGCGCGAGACCGAGATTTCGGTGTTCAGCTTTTCGTTCCACTTGCTGATGAGCTGGCCGATATAGGACGTATTGGAGATGACCTGCTGGTACCAGGCGGAGTCGTAGGAGAAGTTGTTTTCGGAAATGCCGGAGCCAAAGCCGGGGAAGGTCGGACGACTGGACTCGGACTTGTTGTAACGGAAGGTGGCGCGGTGGGCGTTGTTGATCTGCCAGTCGACCTTGGCGAGGAGGTTGCGATCCGTCAGCAGGTTGCCCGCGGGCGGCTGGGAGCTGCCGGTGGTGAAGCCAAGGATTTTGGCGGCGTCTGTGATTTGGGCCACCGTGGCGGCGTCGAGCATGGCCGTCGGCGAGGGGGCAATGCGGTCCTCATCGACCTTCTCGTAGGAAAGATAGAAAAATAGCTTCTTCGGGATGATCGGGCCGCCCAAGGTGGCGCCCAGGGTCTTTTCGCTGAAGCTGGTCAGGGGGCGCTTGATGCCGTCGATGTTGATCCCGACCATATCCATGCCGCCGTTGATCGAGCGACCGCGGTAGGTATAGTAGACCGAGCCCTTGTACTGGTTGGTGCCGCTCTTGGTGATGGCGTTGATCTGGGCGCCGACAAAGCCGGCGTTGCGGGAAAAATAGGGGGAGGTGTTGATGGCGAGGGCTTCCAGGGCATCCAGCGGCACCACGTTGCGCTCGGCGGCCGTGTTGTTGGCGTTGAGGCCGAAGGGGTCGGAGGCGCTCACGCCGTCCACCTGAATGGAGTTGTAGCGGTTGCTCGTACCGTTGACCGAGATCGCACGGTCGAATGGGTCGCGGTTATAGCTGATGCGCGGGTCGAGGCGGGCGAGCGAGTTGATGGAGCGATCACCGCCCGGCAGATTGCGAATATCCTTGTTGTTCAGATAGGAACCCGAGCCGGTCTGATTCAGGTCAAACATCGAATCGGCGGTGCTGCTGGTCACCTTGAAAGTCTCCAGCTTCACGACCTCTTCGTTGACCAGATGGAGGGAGAGTTCGGCGCCCCGATCAATGTCGAGGTACACCTCTTTCTCCTCGAGGCGGGCAAGGCCGGGCAACTCGGCCTTCACGGTGTAGGGGCCGCCGGGGCGCAGGCCACGGAAGACGAAGGTGCCGTCCGCCCGGGTCGTGGCGGCATAGGCTGAGCCGGTCGGTTCGTGGGTGACAGCGACGTTGGCGCCACTCGCGGGTTTGCCGGCAACGTCGAAGACCGTACCGGAAAGCGAGGAGGTGGTGATGGCCTGGGCCAGGCCGCGGGGGGTAATGATCAGGGCCAGGGCCGTGACGATGGTGAGGACGAACGATCTAATGAACGAACGATGCATGGGGATTGAGGCGGTTGAAGGAAGACAACGGTTGGAAAAACTTTCGCCTGACGAACCCGGGGCCACAATAACGACATGTGGCACTGAAGTACGGGAGGACACGAAGGGCAGGCTCTGCATGGGGAGACTGCGACGGGTCGAATCCTAGGTGAAAATCAAGCAGGGCACTGCGCACTGTTTGTCCAAAGCTGCGCAGTGGTTTCCCGTTCGGCTTCATCAGTCGGCTGGTCCGGCGGCATGCCGGGCGCCGGGCGATGTCATTTCTGCTCGCAACCAGCCGGCTTTATGCCCCGTTGGATGGGTGGCCGCTACCTACACTGCCCGCGAAGAACTGGCTCATAGCCTCACCCATGGCGTGGGCATTGCCCTGAGCGTGGCGGGGCTGGTGTCGATGGTGTCTTTCTCCCACCGTTATGGTGACCTAAGGCATGTGGTGAGCACTGCGATCTTCGGCGTCACCCTGGTGCTGCTCTACAGCAGTTCGACTCTCTATCACAGTTTCCGGGGGGTGCGGGCCAAGCAGATCATGCGGAAATTTGACCATGCCGCCATCTTCCTCCTCATTGCCGGCAGTTATACTCCCTTTCTATTGGTCACGTTGCAGGGGACGTGGGGTTGGAGTCTTTTAGGCGTGGTGTGGGGACTGGCGGCGATCGGGGTGGGGCTCAAGTTCTGGTTTGCCGGGCAATTCAAGGTGGTTTCCACCCTGATCTACATCGGCATGGGCTGGCTGGTGATAGTGGCGATCAAGCCCCTCACCGCCGCGCTGCCTCACAACGGGCTGGTTTGGCTGTTTTCCGGGGGGCTTTGCTACACCGGCGGGGCGGTGTTTTATCTGTGGAGGCGCCTGCCCTATCACCATGCCATCTGGCATCTCTTCGTCCTGGGCGGCAGCACCTGCCACTGGATGGCTGTGTTTTATTACGTGGTGCCGCGGGCCGCGTAAGCTGGAGCGGCGGTCTATGACCGCCGTTGGGACATGGGCCTGATCCTCGGCGGTCGTAGACCGCCGCTCCAGCACGGCAGGGATGGGTTGCGCGGGCGGTTGGCGTTTGCGTTCAGCTGCGGCCGGTCGTAATTTGGGGCCAAGTAAGTCCGGCCTTTTCGCATGAATATCACCATCGATACTTTTTTGCACCGCCTGCCGGTGATGGCGGGACTGGACGAGGCGGCATTGCAGTATCTGGGCGGACTGGTCGGGGAGCAGACCTATGCGGCCGGCGAGGCGATTGTCCGCGAAGGCGAGCCCGGTGACCGGATGTATTTTGTGTGCGCCGGGCGCGTGAAGGTGGTCAAGCAATCAGTGGGCGCGCCGGCCTTGGATCTGGCTGAATTCGGGCCGGGGGATTTTTTTGGCGAAATGTCCCTGGTTGAGAGCGTCGTGCGATCCGCCAGCGTGATTGCGCAGGTGCCGACGCGGGTTTTCACCCTCAAGAGCATGGATTTCTACAAGCTCTATCGTCAACGGCCGGACCAGTACGGGATCGTCATGCTCAACATCGCACGCGATCTTGCCCGGCGCTTGCGCCGGGCCGACGAGTATTTCTGCCACGTGGCGCACTGAGCCGGGCGGATCAGCGTGCGGGATGGGGCCCCATCGCTGGGTTGCAAACGCGCGCCGGGCCGCCACGCTCCGGGGGCATGAACATCGCGATCATTGGTGCAGGCAATGTCGGCGGGGCCCTGGGGAAGAGTTGGGCCAAGGCCGGGCACAGGATAATTTTCGGCGTGCGGGATCCGAAGACGGGCAAGACGCGGCCGCCCTTGGCTGAGATCGGGGCGGCGGCGACTTCCGTGGCGGTGCCGGATGCAGTTAATCTGGCCGATGTGCTGGTGCTGGCCACGCCCTGGAACGCCGTGCCCGACGCCATCCGGGCCATGGGTGACGTGAAGGGGAAAATCATCATTGATTGCACCAATCCGCTCTTCCTGAACGCGGAAGGCAGCCTCAGTCTGGGCGTGGGTTCGACCACCTCCGGGGCCGAGGAGGTGGCCCGCCTGGCTGGCGGGGCACGCGTAGCCAAGGCCTTCAATACCTATGGTTGGGAAAATTTCGCCGATGCCCATTACCCCGGCTATGGTGAGCTGAAGCCGGTGATGTTTTATTGCAGTGATGATGACGAGGCGAAGGGGGTGGTGGAGCAACTGGCCAAGGACCTGGGTTTTGATCCCGTCGACACCGGCGGCCTAGGCATGGCGCGCAGCCTGGAGCCGCTGGCTCTGCTCTGGATCCGCCTCGCCGTCCGGCGCGGGCGCAATCCGAATTTTGTATGGGGCATGCTGAAACGCGGCGCGACCGGCGCCGCAGTTGAAAGTTGAAAGTTGAATGACGGAGCGACTGGGCCGGCGGGTTGGAGACTTTCTTGCCGGGGCTTTCAACTTTCACCATTCAACTTTCAACTCCATGCTCATCGCCCTCAACAAACCCTACGGCCTGCTCTCCCAGTTCACGCCGGAGCCCGGCTCGCGGTGGCGCACCCTGGCCGAGTGCCAGCTGCCCCCCAAGGTCTATGCGCTGGGCCGGCTCGACGCGGATTCCGAGGGACTGCTGCTTTTCTCGGACGAGCCCGGTCTCAATTCAAAATTGCTCGATCCCACCGCGGCGCACCCGCGGGAATACTGGGTGCAGGTGGAGGGTATTCCCTCTGCCGCCGCCCTGACCCGGCTGGCCGAGGGCGTGATGATCGGCGGCTACCGAACGCGGCCTTGTGCAGTCCGGCGGCTCCAGCCGGCGCCGGCGATTCCCCCGCGCAATCCGCCCATCCGGGTGAGGCAAACCGTGCCTGACAGTTGGCTGGCACTGGAATTAATTGAGGGCAAGAATCGGCAGGTCCGCCGCATGACGGCCGCCATCGGCCATCCCACCCTGCGGCTGATGCGCCGGCGCATTGGGCAATTCAGCCTCGTCGATCTGGCGCCGGGAAAGTGGCGTGAACTCACCGCGGCCGAGCGGGCCATGGTCGTAGCCTGAAAGCCTGTTCCCTCAATGCGGTGTCGGTCAGTGGGTCCGCTTCTTGGTCACTGGCACCGGATCCGGTTTCGGGCGCGTATCTCCAGCGAAGGCGGAGGGTTGCTGGGCGAACAGCCGGTCCACCAGGCCTTGCAGGGTAGTCTGGTAGTTCTTTCCTGAAGGCACTGTGGCGCTGAAATTGACGCTCGCAAATGGCTCGTTCTTGCCGGGCTCGCGAACGTCAATTTGCAGGTAGGATAGATAATCGCTGAAATCCCAGCCCCATCGGTCTTGATAGGTAATGACCGCCTCCGTGTCGTCCGGCATCATCGTCATCGGGCCGGTCTCCGCCGTGAGGCCCCGGGCTTGCAGCGCGGTGGCGATGTGGCGGTCGAGCCCGTGGTTGTCACTGGCGCTGGTGACAACAAAAAACCGTTTAAGGCCGGACAGGCTGTGGCCGGGGGCGATGCGGGCATCGACGGAAGAGCAGCCACTCAGGCCCAGAGCCAGTCCGAGGATAGCCAATAGTCGAAAGAGGGGGGTCATGGGCGAGAGGAGGATTCGCTCCAGACCTGCGCGAGGTGGACCAGGGTGGCAACGGCTTTGCCCATGTCCTGGAGGCTGACCCATTCGCGCGGGCTGTGGATTTCATGCATGCCGCAAAAAACATTTGGCGCCGGCAGGCCGCGCTGGGTGAGGGCGGAGCCGTCGGTGCCGCCGCGGATGGGCGACGAGCGCGGCGTCAGGCCGGCGCGAGTGAGGGCCTCGCGGGCAAACTCGACCGGCCGCATGTCCTTTTCCAGCCAGTAACGCATGTTGCGGTATTGCTCGGTGAAGGTGAGCTCGAAGCGCGCCCGGGGCTCCGCCGCGCGGAGGGTCGCGACGATCGTCTCGAGCGTGGCGTGGTGGGCCGCGAGGCCCTCGCGCTCGAAGTCGCGGAGAATCATCCGCACCTTCGCCCGCTCAGGGGTGCCGGTGCATTCCACCGGGTGGATGAAGCCGGCGCGCCCGGCGGTGCGCTCGGGCGACTGCGCGGCGGGCAGCGCGGCGAGAAAGCGGCCGGCGATCCGGACGGCGTTGACCATGACGTCCTTCGCGGTACCGGGATGCGAGGCGACGCCGTGGATCTCGAGCGTGGCGCTGTCGGCGCTGAAGGTCTCGAACTCGATCTCGCCCGGCGACGAGCCGTCGAGCGTGTAAGCGCAGATGGCGCCGACCTGCGCGAGGTCGAGCTTGTGCACGCCACGGCCGATCTCCTCGTCGGGGTTGAAGCAGACGCGGATCGGGCCGTGCGGGATCCCCGGGTGCAGGAGCAGATGCCGCACCGCGCCCATGATCACGGCCACCCCGGATTTGTCATCCGACCCGAGCAGGGTGGTGCCGCTGGCTGTGATCACATCATGGCCGATGGCTTCGCGCAGGTGGGGCGTTGTTTCCACGGAAATTCCCTGGGTGGGATCATCCGGCAAAATGATCGGCCGGCCGTCATAGGCGCGGTGCACGATGGGCTTGGCCGCACCGGGGAGATTGGTCGCGGTATCTACATGCGCGAACCAGGCGATAACGGGAATCTGGGCGGGATTGGTGGCAGGCAGGGTCGCGAGCACGTAACCATGCTCCGTGATGGCGACATCGGACAGTCCCAGTTCCCTTAATTCGCGCTCGAGCAGACGGAGCAGGTTCCATTGGCCCGGGGTGCTGGGGGTGGTGGACGACTGGTCGTCGCTGCGCGTATCGATTTGCACGTAACGCAGAAAGCGTTCGAGAAGGTCGTTCTGGTCGATGGGCATGGCGTAATGCTTGACCAGTGGCCCGGGCGGGTCGAGCAATTCAGTGCCGGGGAATTTCCCGTCCGGGTCCAGCCGCGAACTGATCAGCGCGGGCGGCCATCGGCCCAGCAACCGGTGTCATCCCACGATGCCGCTCCGTGGGATCGCCGCCGAGAACCGGACACGGTTCGCTCCCAGGGGGTGCGGAATGGCGCACCTGCTCCCAAGGAGAAATCAAGCGGCCTGCTGGTTGGGGACATTCCGGGCCAGACTTCAGGGGCGAAGGCGTAGGGACCTAATCCGTAAGACCCCGGGTACAGACCATAATACCCATTGCCGGAAGAAGTCGCCAGACCAAGGCTGAGGCTGAAGCCGCTGGCGGGGTCATAGTATTCGAGCTGGAGTGATCCGAAGCGGGTGCTGCGTCCGCCTCCCCAGCCGTAGCCCATGGTGATGGCGCCATGGATTTCGACGGGCTTGGTGACGTTGAGGATTTCGCTGTCCTTGATCCGCGGACGCTCCCTTGGCTTTGGACGAGTCTCGAGCGCGGCGGCAACAAATTCGTCCAGCTGGTCCAGCTGCTCTGCGGTCAATCGAAACAAGCCGGCCGTCTGGCGCTCGGTTGCCGAACGGCGGACCGAGAATGGGGACAGGCCATCCAGTGAACCGGGCAGGCGCGTTTGGGACAATTCCTCCGCAACCATCCGATCGAGCGCCGCCCATTCGGCCGGATCCAGCCCGGCCAAGCCGGCGGCCGTTTGCTGCTGCGGGGACAGCGTGGCGATGAAGCTGCTTTCCGTTCCTCGCAGCGGCCCAACCACCGACAGAAGGCAGCCGAGGAGGGCAGCAAGGTGATAGCAGCGCGGCGTAATCATGGCGTTGTGACCGGAGAGGAACGGGCAGGTTCCAACCATGCGGTCCAAAGCAGGTTACGCGTTAATTTTCTACGGATACGCTGCGGCATGCTTTGCTGGGCCATGACTGGGCGGTCGGCGGGCATCGCGGGACAGGAAAATTGGCGAATTTACATCTAAATGCGGACCGGTGTTGAAACCTTCCCAAGGTACTGCGGTCATCTTGCTTGGCCGAAAGGTCACCCTAACATGAAAAACAAGATCATCATTTTGCTCCCACTTGGACTAGCCCTCTTATGCGGCGGATGCGTCGGCACCGGTCCGAACACCCAGGAAGGCGCCGTCACCGGTGGCGTACTCGGGGCCATCGCCGGAGCCATCATTGGCAACAATTCCGGGGGCGGCAATGGGGCGCAAGGCGCTCTCATTGGCGCGGCGGCCGGCGCCATCATGGGCGGGACGATGGGCAATCAAACGGACCACCAGCAAGGGACCATCTACGGTTCCGAAAGGGAAGCGACCACGGCGGTCGTCAGCACGATGCCGCCTCCGCCTCCCCCGGTCCCCCCGCAGGAAGTTGTGGTTGTTCGCACCGCCCCCGAGGCCCTCTGGATCGAGGGTCATTGGGTTTATGATGGCCGCGGCTACTACTGGGAGCCCGGACGGTGGGAAGTCCCCCCTCCGCGCTATCATCACTATGTGTCGCCCCACTGGGAGCGCCATGCCCGCGGTTACGTCTACGTCCGGGGCTACTGGCGGAACTGACGAGCCGGCGGGGTATCGCCGCCGTTCCCAATGACCCGCGACCAAAGTCCGGATCATTGGGTGCTCGGGTGATTACTTCGCGCCGTCGAGTCCGCGGCGCTTCAGCAGGGGTGCGATGTCCGGGTCGCCCCCGGTCATGTCGCGGAAGAGTTTCATCGCATCCTCGCTGCCGCCGCGCGAGAGCAGCAGCTTCCGGAAGCGGTCGCCATTGGCGCGCGTGAGGCCGCCGTGCGATTTGATCCAGTCCACCGTGTCCGCGTCCAGCACCTCGCTCCAGAAATAGGAATAGTATCCGGCGGAATAGCCGCCTGCGAAGCTGTGCGAGAAATACGTGCTGCGGTAGCGCGGCGGCACCGGGGTGAAGTCCAGCGCGGCCTGCTTGAGGGTTGCGGCCTCGAAGGCCAGCACGCCGTCGGCGCCGGGGACGTCGGCCGGGGCCAGTTGGTGCCAGGCCTGGTCAATGACGTTCGCGGCGACGAGCTCGGTGGTGGCGAAGCC
>JBAXWQ010000109.1:0-10115 GCA_037128315.1 Opitutia bacterium
GCGCATCTCTCAAGCATCAACGGGAAAAAAGTCGGGACCTTTGGCAACGCGGGTTGTTTCAGCTTTCAGACGAGCAAGGTTCTGCCCATTGGCGAAGGCGGAGCCATCACGACCGACGACGCCGATTTCAAGGATCGGTTATACTCATATCACAATTACGGATATGCCTCCAATATTGCCCCGGGAACCTATGCCAGCACCATTCATTCCTTTCGACTGGGGAACAAGATCCGCATGGCCGAATATCAGGCGGCAATCGGATTGATCCAGTTGAGGAAACTGGAGAGTCAACATCGGACGAGAAACGAGAACGGCACCTGGCTCAGGGCGAAGCTCGCCGAGATCCCCGGCATCAGCCCGGTCAGGCTTTACGATGGGGTGACCAGCGTCTCCTATTACATGTGCCCTTTTATTTACGATGCCCGGTCTTTCAAAGGCCTTCCGCGGGACAAGTTCGTCAAGGCCTTGGCCGCAGAGGGGGTGAGCGTTTCGGGCGGGTATCCCAACGACCCTCTTTATACACAAGGGTTGCTGCGCACAACGTTCGCTTCCGCAGCTTATCGGAAATTATACCCGGCGGCAGAACTCGATTTCGAGCAGTACAAGGAAAGGAACCGTTGCCCGAAATTGGTCGAGACCTTCCAGACCTCTGTCTGGCTCGGCAGCACGAACATGTTCCTTGGCAGCAAACAGGACATGGCGGACATCGCCGACGCCGTCTGGAAAATCTACCACCACGCTGAAAAAATCAGCCAGGCCTAGCCCGGAAATTTTCCACTCTGCTCGTTGGAGGAGGCACAGAGTGTTCGGAAAATTGCCATGCAGTCGGGCTAAAGACCGCGGAGGTGGGCCTGACCAGCGAGGTCGAGCGTCACGGCGTCGAAATCGAATCCGTGCAGGTTCCACCCTGTGCCAGAAACCGACCTTCCATCGAGGGTGAGCAGGCGCGGTTCCTCCCGCGTCTTCAGCACGAGCAACGTGGCCCTTGGGACCGTTCGGGTGGCCTGCAGCACGACGCCACCCGCGGAATCGAACACCGCCTTCACCCCCCGCCGCAGCATTTCCCAGGCGTGGGCCTGCCGGTTCGTCCACCACGGCATCTCCAGTTTCCTGCCATGTTCCACAAGGGCTGCCAGGGCATTTTCCACTCCCGGCTTCTGGATATGGGCCGGGTGAAACAGGAAATGCGCCACCCCGTGATGCCGCCGCACGGCCTCCGCCAGTTGCCACCCGTATTCGGGCGGATGAGTGACCACCGGATCCTGGGTCAGCAGGTTAACCTCAAGCACCTTGATCAGCCGGGGTGACACCGCCTCGTCATCCCATGGGAAGTAGGGCTGCGAGCCGCCCAGCGGGAAGCCAATCGTGCCTTTCTTGCTCGGCCCCCGGGTGCCGTCGGAATCGATGCCGGCCTCCTCGCACCAGCGCAGGAAATCCAGCCGACCCTCCCAGCGGGTGTAGTGATTCTTGTTCGAAGTGAGGTGCTCTACGCCCGCCTCCTTCAGCAGCCAGCGGTGCTGAAACAGGAAATTGTCCTTTGACCACGATGTCTGCTCCCCGCCGCTCATCGCATCGAAGTGCAGGGCAATCTCAAAGTCCTGATCCTGGAGCGCGCGGTAGAAATCACCAGGATAGCCGCCGGGGAAAAGCGTGCACCAGGTGGACTTGATCCCGCACCGGTTCAGCGCCTCCAGCATGGCCACCGCCTTCTTGGGGTCATGGCCATCGGTGTCGTGAGAAATCGTTCCGACCGCCCGCGTCTGGCCCGGCCAGTACCAGAGCAACGGCAGCCGAATGCCGGCCTGTTGGGCCAAGTGAAAGACGCCGCGCAAAATGAGTTCGCGCAGGTCGTCACTGACCGGTTCCAGAAAGATGCGCCCGCCGTCGGGGGCCGCCGGCTGGCGGTCCCGCTGCCAGTCGAGCACCATGCCGTCCTCGGCCTTCAGCACGCCGTCGTTCAACGAGGCCGATTCATCCGGCGCCGGCCTGCCATCCTGCAGCACCGCCACACCCTGCTGGATGTGCACCACCGAAAAAATCAAATCCGGCCCGAACAGCAGCGCGCGCCCCGACCCGAAGCGGTTTTCCAGCATGGCGCTGCCCCGGACGGCCCGGTTGCCGGTTTCGATCTCCGCCAGCCCGGCGCCCGTGCCCTTCTTCACCGCGTATCCACCAAACACATGCAGCGAGCTGCGCAGCCCGGCGGTCACCGGATGATCGGCGGACGCAGGTTTTATCCAGCCTTCCGCCAGCGGCACCCCGCCCTGCGCGCCGAAAACCTCGTCCAGCCCCGAGGTGCCGCCGAGACCAAGGAGGGAACCGCCCGCGCGGACCCAGGCGGCCAGCGTGTCGCGTTGGGTGGTGGAGAGCGGCAGGTGGCCGGGCAGAATGGCCACCGTCCGGTTTCGTTGAAACAGCTCTTCCAGCCGGGCGGCCGGCAGGGAATCGTGAAACACGCCCGCCCGGTTCAGGATCTCGCCGAGGTAACCCCACGTGCCGGCGCGCGGGTTTGCATCGGTAGAAACAGGCAGTGTGATCACTGTGACGGGGGCGCCGGCGGCCGCGCTCGGCCCGGAGACTGCGGTTGCCGCCGCGGCCGGGGCGGCAGCGCGGCCTTTCTCGGCGAGGCTCAGAGCGCTGGCGGCCACGACCACCTGGTGCAGAAAGCCGCGCCGTGTGAGGCGGGTTGCAGGCGGGATTTTCGGCGGGCCGGAAGGAGCGGACGACATGGAAGCAACGACAACGGGCAGACGGTTGGCTGGGTTCACCGAAGAGAAGAGGCGGGGCGGTTGCGTTGGGAGGCAAGCGCGGTGGCGGCGCGCGGTTCCGTTCAGAATCGCATCCGCAAGCCGGCATGGAACACGGTGCCGTTGCCCTGCGCCTGGAGATTGTTCTCCCGCCCATAAGCATCGAAGATCCGCTCGAAACACGAGCCGGTGTCAGCGTTGGCGACGCGGCCGAGCACAGTCCCGGTCTCCACCGTGCGAACCGCCGTCGGCTGGCTGGTGGCGCCCAAAACGTCCAGCGCGACGGTACAGCAAAGCATGAACGCACACCGGCGCCGGATAACCGAGAGGGTCAAGGTCATGGCGGGTAAGGCGGGAGATCAGCGGGGTTTGACGGAGACGAGATCAGTTCGGGTGCGGCCGCCTTCGGTGATGCGGGCCAGGAAATACACGGTGCCATCGAGGCCCACCGCGATGGAGTTCACATACAGCGGTCGCTGGCCGTTCTCGTAGAAGATCGCGCCGTGATCGCGATACTTCAGCGTCGGGATGTCGTAGGTGATCAGGTGTAGGTCCTCGAGCCCCTTGGCCTCACCCATCGCGGTGCTTGTCTTGCCCGCCACGCGGCGCCCGTTCTGGTAGATCGGCCCGCCGGTGAGGTAGTAAATCGTGCGGCGGTCGGGGCCGGGGGCGAACCCGAGATAACCGTAACTGAACTGATCAAACATCCCACTGGACTTCGATACCTCCGAGGTGATCCGATCGAGCACTTCGATCCGCGGACGCGCCGGATCGAGGCGGAACAGATATCCGGAGTTCCCGTGGACACCGTAGATCATCTTGTCTGCCGGCCGATAGAACGTCTGTCGCCAGTTGTAGCCCATGTGCCCGGCCGACGTGGGATCGTAGATGCCGAAGTAGTCTTTCCGCAGATCCTCGCCCGCCACCGGGAGTACCTTGTCCTGCGTGTAATCATAGCGGAAGAGGTCTCCCGTCGAGATGCTGAAATAGGCCGAGCCGTCGTCGGTGTTGACGGCGATCGAGCGGCAGAGCGTGCGGTAGTTCTCGCCCTTGCCATCCTCGCCCTGGGCGGCAAAAAGCCCGAAGTTCTTCCACTCTTTCTTCGCCAGATCATAGCGGAAGAAGTAGCCCTTCGGCCAGGAGATGCCGTACAACCGGCCGCGTTTTGTGTCCATGCTCGTCGTGAGGATGCCCTCGCCCGCGGGCCCGATGCCGAAGTCCTCATACTTGCCCGTCTTCAAATCGTAGGAGAGCAGGTGCCCGCCCGGATATTTCTTCCAACCCGCCGGCGGGAGGCCCGGTTTCTCCATGCCGTCGATCAGGCTGTAGAAGCCAATGTGGGTGGAGAAGTAGAGTTTGCCGCCCATCTCCATGAAGTTCACGTGGCTCTTGCCCTGGACGATCGTCTTTTTCCCTTTTTCACCGCACACCTCCGTGAGGTCGCCGACCTGACGAATCTTTTTCGTCGCCGGATCGAAACCGTACATCAACGCGCCCACGTCGTATTTTTCGGCGCACAGCACGTAGTAGATGTGGCCGTCGCTGCCACAGCCCATGCCGTTGTAGGTGTCGTGGGCGTCGGCGAACCCCGAATTGTAGGTGCGCGCCGTCAGCGTGTGGCGGGGCTGAAACGGATCCACTGCCGCCGGCAGCGACGAGACAGCGACACCGAGCAGGGAAATAAAGAGGAATCTGACTGTTTTCATGGTGCTATTGCTAAGGGGTGGGACGTGTCGCAGGACCGTGGCGGCGTCCCAGGCGCACGCCTTCGGTCGTCACGTAGTACTTCGCAAGCATGAAGGGCGTCTCCCACGCCGGGATTCGATCCGAGCCTTGCTGATACCCGAGGAACTGCCGCACGAGCAGGGCAAAATGAGCCTCGTGCGAGGCCCGCAACGCGGCGGGAATCACCACGTGCAGACCCGTCGTGGAAGTCGCGACTCCCAATCCTGGCCATTCCTTGGCCAGCGCCGCCAAATGCCGAGCGCTGAGGCCGTGCCAGTTATCCTGGATCAGGTGGAGGTGCTCGATCAACAGGTCACGCCGACGCGGGCGGCCGCCGAGCAGCGCCCTGATCTCGGCCAGCGCAGCCGGGTCAACCTGTCGCCCCTGCGGTTCGGCCCGGGGCTCGGCCCTAGAATCGGCCCGGGACTCGCGATCTGAGGACGGACCAGCACATTCGCCGCCGGAACCGGAGTGATCCATAGCTGCTTCCTCCCAACTTGTTCTCATTCGAAAGCGCAAAATGTCGTGGTTGATACTGTAACAGGATTCAACCGTCTTCCTCCACACCTCTCTCGCGCTGCGGCCTACCGCCATCCTCGCCGGCCTGGGCTGGGTCGGCGTCGAACACCAACCGATGCTCTCCCGAAAGGGCGAGGAAACGGCGGCCACGGGCGCGACCCACCAAGGTCAAGCCCACCTGCCGGGCCAATTGCACCCCCCAGGCGGTAAACCCCGAGCGCGAAACCAAAATCGGCAAGCCCATGCGAACAGTCTTGATTACCATCTCGCTGGTCAACCGTCCGGTCGTATAGAATATCTTGTCGTCGGGAACAATGTTATGGCGGGACATAAAGCCGGCTATCTTGTCAACCGCGTTGTGGCGGCCGACATCCTCCATATAGACTAACGGCTGGTCTTCACGACACAGAACACAGCCATGGATGGCACCAGCCGCAAGGTAAAGACTGGGTGTCGCGGTGATTTGACGCGACAACCCATAAAGCCAACTGGTGCGCAATCGCGCGGTCTCGGACAGCCGCGCCTGTTCGAAATTTTCCATGACATCGCCAAAGGCGGTGCCCTGAGCACAACCGGAGGTGAGAATCTTACGCTTGAGCTTGTCCTCGAAATCGGTCTGACGTTCAGTCCGCACCACAACGGTGGAAGTTTCCTCGTCATGATCAATCGAGGTAATAGCATCATCGGGACGCAGCATCGCCTGATTGAGCAGATAGCCAATCGCCAGCTCTTCCACATAGTCGCCAATCGTCATCATGGTGACGATCTCGCGCCCATTCAGGAACAAGGTGAGCGGCCGCTCGACGATGACAGGGCACTCGATGGCCCGCCCCAAATGGTCAATGCCGGTGACGCGCTCGGTCAAGCGCGGGTCTTCGGGTCTGGGCCGGATGCTGACGGTCTGCATTTGCCGACACTACCCCATCGCCGGGTTGATCGGAAGGGGATCGATCGCTTACCATCAGCCCGCCTATTAACGGTGGTGCAAGAATCGTCAAGCAGCGTTTGACGAAAGTGAGGGTCAGGCGCAGACTTACCGGCAACTGGAGGATAACCTTCGGCTGGGACGGCGCCGACATCGTCGAGGTTGATCTTGAGGATTACCACTGATGACCCGAGAGGTTGAACGCGGTTTGCCACCGCTGCACCCCGGAGCTCTTCTTAGGGAAGACGTGATCCCGGCCCTCGACAAGCCGGTATGCGAGATTGCGCGGCTGCTTGGCGTCTCGCGCCAAGCTTTACATGCGCTTCTGACCGAGCGCGCAGCCGTGTCGCCGCTGATGGCCCTTAAGCTGGGCAAGCTTTGCGGCAACGGGCCGGAGCTGTGGATGCGGCTTCAGACCCGCCACGACATCGACCGACTAGCCCGCGAAAAACGCGACGAGATTGACGCCGTTCCCACCTTGGCGGCATGACGCAGTGACCGGAGCGACAATGTCAACGCGCTACACACTGAGCGCGGCATGGGACTGGATCGACGCCCGCGCCACCCCCCTACCCATTGAGGACGCGCTCTTTGAGGACATAGCCAGCGCCGACGCCGTTGACCGGGTGCTGGCCGAGGCCGTGATCAACCCCCACGACCTCCCCGACTCGGACCGGGCGATCATCGCCGGGTATGCAGTACGGGCGTACCATACGGTGGGCGCGGGCAGCTATAGCCCACTCTCGCTGCCGCTCGCGCTCGCGATAAACGCCGGGGATGTGCCGCCGCCGGACACCGACGCGGTGCTGGGGTTCGACATGGCGGAATCTGCGGAATCTGCTGAATCTACAGAATCCATTAGCGGCCGCGTGCTGGCGCTGGCTCCGGTGGCCGTGGGAGAGGGCATTGAGCGTCGCGGGCGAGTACTCAAGGCCGGAGCCATCGCCATCGGGGTCAGCCACCGCCCCCTTCGGCCTCAAGATATCGGCGCGCTAGCTCAATTGGGAGTGGAACGGGTGCTGGTCGTCGCGCGTCCCCGCGTAAGGCTGGAGGTTGCCGAGACGCTGAACCCGATGCTGCGCGCCCTAATCGCACGAGATGGCGGGATGGTGGGTGAGCCGCCCGACCTGATCGCTCGCCTTGGCTGGCCCGACGAACCCACCCCAGAACGATTCATGGACGGGGTGGCCATGCGACCGGGAGACGGCGCTGGACTTGGGATGGTGGGAGGAATTCCGCTGATCGTCCTGCCTACCGAGCCGCTTTCGTGCCTGTTCGCCTACGACATGTTGGCAGGGCGGCTGGTGCGGCTGCTGAGCGGCCGAACACCCGCCCTCCCCTACACGACCACCCGCGCGCGACTTTCCCGCAAGATAGTCTCGGGCATTGGCTTTGTTGAGATGATCCGGGTGCGGCTTGTCAGGGGCCAAGCTGAACCATTAGGATCGGCGGACACTGGGGGGTTAATCTCCGCAGTCCACGCCGACGGCTTCGTGATGGTCCCAGCCGAATGCGAGGGCTTTGCCCCTGGCGCTGAAGTTACTGTCCATCTCTACGGGCTATTAGTATAACAACCGGAGAAGACGTAACAAACGGAAATGATGGAACATGAGTGAGGCAAAGCGGCGGGCGGCGCTATGGCGTGCCGCTCGGCAGGAGCAATTCCTCAATGTCGTTAGTCGCGACGAAGCCGAAGCCAGATTCCGTAGCCACCTCAAGTTGGAACCGCTGGGCGTTGAGTTGGTGTCGCTGGCTCTGGCGCTTGGCCGCGTGTTGGCAGGCGACGTGTCGGCAAATGTCGACGTGCCCGGCTTCGACCGCGCCAGCGTAGACGGCTTCGCCATCCGCGCCGCCGACACCGAAGGATGCGGCCCCGACGCACCGGCATCTTTACTGCTCAACGACGAACTTCTTACACCGGGGGTAGTCCCCGCTATCACCATCGCCCCCGGCAGCGCAACGGCAATCGCCACCGGCGGCATGATGCCGCGTGGTGCCGACGCCGTGGTTATGATCGAGCACACTGAGGCCACCAAAGCGAGTGGCGGCGACGACGGTATTTTCGTGGAGATCGGGCGCGCGGCGGTGCCCGGCCAGTTTATCGCCGCCGCCGGCTCCGACATCGCCAGTGGTGAAACCGTGCTGCGAGCAGGACAAGTACTGTGCTCGCGCGAAATCGGTATGCTGGCGGCGATAGGGCTTGGCTTTGTTACCGTCTGGCGGCGGCCAAGGGTGGCCCTATTTTCCACCGGCGACGAAATCGTCCCCCCCGGCGACCCGCTCGCGCCCGGTCAGGTCCATGACTGCAATATGGCGCTACTAGCCGCCACCATTTCGGAGCTGGGCGGTGAGCCAGTTCCGCTTGGCATCATCGCCGACAATGAGGAGGCTCTCGCGCACGCACTTAATTCGGCGCTGACTACAGCCGACATGGTGGTGCTTTCCGGCGGCACCTCCAAGGGTGCTGGCGACCTCGCTAGCAAGGTGGCTAGCCGTTTGACCGAGCCCGGCGTGGTCGTGCATGGCGTCGCACTCAAACCGGGCGAGCCGCTCTGCCTCGCGGTAAGCGCAGGCAAGCCGGTAGTGATCCTGCCGGGATTTCCGACCTCGGCGATATTCACCTTTCATGAGTTCGTGGCACCGATCATCCGCATCCTGGGCGGACGCCCGCCCAACCGCCGCGAAACGGTGGCGGCGACGCTGCCGGTGCGACTCGCCTCCGAACGTGGCCGCACAGAATACGTCATGGTCTCGCTGGTACGCGGCGCTGACGAGGGCCTTGCCGCCTATCTCATCGCCAAGGGTTCTGGGTCTGTGACCTCATTCGCCCGGGCCGACGGCTTTTCCCGATCCCGGCGGCGGTCGAAATGGTCGCAGCCGGGACGCCAATCATGGTCCAACGCCTCACAGCCGCAACCGAACCCGCCGATTTGGTGGTGATCGGTAGCCATTGCGTCGGCCTTGATGCCCTGATCGGCCGGCTGGAACGTGAAGACATCCGGGTTAGGGCCATAAATATCGGCAGTTCCGGCGGGCTAGCCGCAGCCAAGCGAGGCGAGTGCGACGTGGCCGGAATCCACCTATTCGACCCTGCGAGCAACAGCTACAACCGCTCCTTTCTTAGCAATGAGCTGGAGCTGATCCCCGGCTATGGCCGGCTGCTGGGGGTAGTATTTCGTCAAGACGACCCGCGCTTTGCCCAAGGTCCGACCGAGGCAGCGGTAGCGAAGGCGCTGGCCGATCCTGACTGCGTGATGATCAACCGCAACGCTGGCAGCGGCACCCGGATACTGATCGACCGCCTGATCGGCACCTTCCGCCCGGCCGGCTTCTTCAGCCAAGCCCGATCCCATAATGCGGTTGCGGTAGCAGTAAGCCAAGGGCGAGCCGACTGGGGGGTGGCCATCGAAACCGTTGTGCGGCACTACGGCCTTGGCTTCCTGCCGCTTCAAGCAGAGCGTTACGATTTCGTGATCCCTAAGACTCGCCGCCAGCGGCCGCAGGTCCGCCGCTTTGTTGAACTGCTTGACAGCGAAGAATTCCGCGCCACCCTAACCACACTTGGATTTGCGCCATGAACTGCCGTTGCGATGCCTTCGCCCCCACCAGCGACATGCTGACCGCCGACCAAGCCCGCGACGCCCTGGTTGCTTCGGTTACTCCGGTAACTGAATGCGAAGAAGTGCCGCTGATAAAGGCATCAGGCCGGGTGCTGGCCGCAAACCTCATCGCCGCCCGCTCGGTGCCGCCCCATGACAACTCGGCGATGGATGGCTATGCCGTTTTCGCCTGCGATCTCTTAGCCGCCGGGGCCGCAGGATCCGGCGGGACGATACGACTGCCGGTTACCGGCCGCATCAAGGCCGGTCAAGTGCTGGAACGACCAGCCCGGCGCGGCGAGGCCTTGCGCATTTTCACCGGCGCCCCGGTCCCAAGCGGACCAGATACCATCATACCCCAGGAGGTCTGCCGGGAAGAAAATGGTCACGTAACGCTGCCCGCCATCAGTAAAGGGGCCAATTTCCGCCATGCCGGAGAGGACATCGCCACAGGCGCAGTCGTGCTACGGGCGGGAATCCGGCTGCAGCCTCAGCATATCGGGTTGGCCGCCTCAATCGGGCTCGACCGACTAGCCGTAATCAGACCGCTGCGCGTGGCCCTGCTTTCCACCGGCAGCGAGCTGCGCGAACCGGGCCAAA
>JBAXWQ010000011.1:0-24582 GCA_037128315.1 Opitutia bacterium
CCTCTGGTCGATCGGCTACGACATCGTGATGACGAATCCGAACATGCACGCCACCCGCCGCTCGATGGAAAAACTCGATCTGGTGATCGTGCAGGATCTGTTCATGAACGAAACCGCCCGGGAATTCGGCGACGTTTTTTTGCCCGCCGCCTCCTCGTTCGAAAAGGACGGCACATTCATGAACGGCGAGCGGCGATTGCAGCGCGTCCGCCAAGCGGCGCTGCCCCAAGGCGAGGCCCGTTCCGACTGGGAGATTGTCTGTGCCATCGCCCGGCTCATGGGCCGGGGCGAACACTTCGCCTGGCGGTCCGCCGAGGAAATCTGGAACGAGGTCCGGGGCCTCTGGCCCGAGGGCGCCGGCATCAGCTATGCCCGGATGGACGAGCGCGGCGGCCTCCAATGGCCGTGCTACACCGAGCAGGATCCCGGCACGCCGCTGATGCACGCGGACCATTTCACCCACGGCAAGACCACGGCCCTTCGCCGCATCGAGTTCATCCCCCCGCCCGAGCTGGTCTCGCCGGAATTTCCCTTTTTGCTCACGACCGGCCGCAACCTCTACCAATACAATGCCGCCACGCAGACGGCGCGCACGCCGAATGACCGCCTGCGTGCCACCGATTACCTGCAACTCTCGCCCGTCGACGCCGCCCGCCTGGGTTTGAGCGAAGGGGAAACCGTGCGGCTCCGCAGCGCGCAGGGCTCGGCCGACTTGCCGGTGCGCATCAGCGACCACGTCAAGCCGGGCGAAGTCTATACGACTTTCCACTCCACGCGCGTCTTCCTGAACCAGATCACAACCTCGCACCGGGATCGATACACCAAGACGCCCGAATACAAGGTCACCGCCGTGCGCATCGAAAAACTCGAGCCCGCGCCGTTAAAGTAGCGGGGGGGGGGCCCGACGGTCGCTTCGCAGGAACGATGCAGCCTCGGTCGCAAAACGCATTTTTGCCCGTGGCGGCAAGAAACACGACTGTAGGAGGGGCTTTACGCCCCGATTTGAAAGCCCCGCCGCTCACGAACGTCCAACATCGCGGCATCAAGCCGCTCCTACAGTTCGGAGGATTGAGCCGTTTCCTAGGAATTGATCGCAGGTCAGATTTAGAGCTGCAATCCACCGGCCGGCGCCCAATCTCCGCCCCCATGGAGCCCGATGACCCGCCCCGGAAGAACTACGGCTTCAAGGACCGGGAATTCCAGCGCGACAACGTGCGAGCGCCCGCCGATGCCCCGACGCCCACGGCGAAGGATCTGGCCAAGATGGCAGGCCCCCCGACTGCGCCAACCCGGGGCCCAACCGGACCCAAGCCCACCGATCCGAATGATGTCTTTGCCGTGCTGGAGGAAAACCGCAACCGGGAGCGCCAGTTGGGGCAGGATGAAATCGTCATCAAGAAGATCAAATCCAAGCGCCGGCGCGACTACCTCCTCCTGGTGGTGTTGGGCAATCTGCTGATTGTCGCCCTGGTCGCGCTCGGCGGCTTCAATCCCATCAGCATGATCTTCGGCCTGGCGGGAATCATCATGCTCAGCCTCGGCGCGACCTGGATCATGTGGTTTGTGATGGACCGGTATTGAACCAGGCCGGGTGGATTTTGAACCGGCAATGTCTGTCTCGGTAGGGGCGGTTGCCCCTACCTTTCGAGCCCACCTCACCAATTCCCGATATCGTCCGCCGTATCCGCCGTCCGGTCCGGTCCCTTGGAAAACAAGTCGTAGCCCCCGACATTCTTCACTCCCGGATAGCGGTACTCGTAGGGCTGGCCCCACGGATCGACCGGCAGTTTGCTGCCGGAAACGTCCATGTAGGGGCCGCGCCAGCGTTCGGCGTTGGCCGGGGTGGCCACCAGCAGAGCGCCCAGTCCCTCATTGGTGGTCGGATAGTCGCCGAGGTCGATGCGGTAGCGCACGAGCGGGGTCTTGAGCGAGTCCCGGACGAAGATGCGCGTGACCGCCTCCTGGCTCTGGCCGAAAATCTTGTCCGTGTTGCTGACCACCAGTCCGACCAGCAGGCCGATGATGGCCAGCACCACCAAAATCTCGAGCAGCGTGAAGGCGCTTTGCCGGCGGAAGCGGGAGGGCGGGGAGGAAAGCGATGGCTTCATGGAAAACGCGAAGACAGTGGAACCGGTCGATCGGAGCAGCCGGGCATGGCCTCAATTCATGCCAGTTGCCCTCCGACCGCGAGGAGAAAAACCGGCGGGCGGATCAGCCGGCGGCGGGTCCTGGTCCCGGCGTCGCCGCTTTTTGCTGCGCGAGGCGCCGCCGCCTGAGCCGCAACAACGCCAGCGCGCTCAACCCGGCGAGGAATAGCGGACTCGCCGCGCCGCCGCCACCACCACCGCCGCCACTGCTGGCAGGCGGGCTGGGCGCCGGGGTCGGCGTTGGAACGGGCGTCGGCGCCGGTGCGACGCTGCTGGCGGAAAAGAGCCCAAGGCTCGGCCGTCCGCCGAAACGGGTGCTGAAGGCAGGCAGCACATAATCCAGATCCCCGGCGCCCACGCCGAACCACGTCAGCAGGTCGCGCGCATATTCATCCACGGCCACGCCGGGGATGAGCCGGCCCTGGCCGGTGTCGATGAGCGAGAGCTTCTGCATATCCGGGTAGTAGCCGTTGTCGCGGTCCCCGTACACCTTGCCGCCGCCCACTGCGCCGCCCATCACCAGATGGTTGGCGCCCCAGGCATGGTCGGAACCGTTGCCGTTCGAGGTCAGCGTGCGGCCAAAGTCCGAGGCGGTGAAGAGCGTGACCTTGTCCGCCATCCCGATCTCCGTCAGCGCGGACGAGAACGTGCTGAGGGCCTGGCTGACCGTCGCCAGCATGGTCTGCTGGTTGGCGATGAGCTCGTCATGGTGGTCCCACCCGCCCAGCTGCACAAAAAATATCTGGCGGCGCGCCCCGAACTTGCCGTTGGCCGAGATGATCTTGGCGATCATGGCCAGATTCGCGGCCAACGAATTGCCCGTGGGCAGCGGGGTGTTGAGCGTGACGCCGCTCAGGGCCGAGGAAAACTCGTAATAGGAATCAACCGCCTCGCTCGTACTCTGGGCATAGGTCTGCTCGAACAGGCTCCGGTACTGCTGGTCCATGATGCTGTTCACCGCCTTCGTCCGGACCGCCGTCAGGTTGTTGACCGCCGTGGGACTGTAACCGGTCAGGGCGGTGGCACCGCTGGAGCCCACGCTGTAGGTGAAGGCCTGCTGGCCGGTGAGGAACACGTTCTGGCCCGAGAGCGAGATGTTCATCGACACGAGGCTGGGACTGTTCAGCGAACGCATGAGGTCGGCGGCCCGGCCACCCCAGCCAATCGCGGTGCGCTGGTCGGGAATGCAGGTCTGCCACTGCTTGATCTGGTCCGCGTGGGAATAGAGTGAAACCGGCAGGTAGCGGCCCGCCTTGTAGTCGGCCAGGGTCAGCGGCCGGACCAGCGAGCCAACGTTGGAGACGAAGGCCAGGCGACCCGCGCTGAAGAGGTCGCGCACCTCCGGCATCGAGGGATGGATCCCCAGGGTGCGGCCCCCGAGGTTGGCCGGGGTGATCGGAAGGAGGCTGTCCTTGGCGAGCGCGAGATTGCCCCGCACCTTAACGTACGCCTCATACTCCCCGGCGCTGGTGGGCACGAGCATGTTGAAGGAGTCATTGCCGCCGGAGAGGAAGAGGCAGACCAGGGCGCGATAGTCCCCACCCGCCGTGACGGTCTGGGCGGCCAGCGAATTGGCCAGCCGCAGGGTGAGCAGCGTGGAGAAAAGGGCCGTCGAGCCGACGGCCGCGCAGCTGGCCTGGCCGATGAACTCGCGGCGATTGAGGGGGCGGTCGGAGGAGGTGCTCATGGCCGGTTAATTATTTAAGCACCGCGAAATCGGGGGACATGGCGACCAGGTAGACCGCCAGCCGCGCCTTCGTCAGGGCGAGCGTGCTGCCGGTCGGCACCATGCCGGTCGTCACACTGTTGACCGCGTTGATGACCAGGGTGCGGGTCGCGCTGCTGAGCATGCCGTGCGTCAGGAGGAGGTCGATGTTGTCCACCAAGGTGGCCGCGTTGTCCGCCAGGGCGGCCTGGGGCGCCAGATCGAGGCTGAAGTTGCCGGCGCTGGTGTTGATGAGGTTGTAGACGGCGTTCGGGGTGGTGATGCCGAACACGGAATTCAGGATCTGGAACTCCGGGCCGACGAGCCCGGCGGCGCCGATCGGGCCCTGCGGCTCGTAGTCGGCCAGGTAGAAATTGAACACCGAGGGAGACGAGAGCGGATACTGGCCGAGGGTGTTCTCCGTGACGGTCGAGGAAAACTCATAGGGTAGCAGGCCGCTGGTCACGGCATAGCGGAAGGCGCGCAGGAGGTGGGTCACCCGCAGGAAAGGCTCGCGCAACTTGCCGTGCTGGGGATCGACCACGAACGACAGGCTGCGGGCCTCGGGGTCGAGCAGGACCGCCTTGATGACCGCGGTCAGGTCGCCCCGCTGGCCCTTGCCGTTGTTGGCAAACGTGGCGGCCACCCGGGTGATATATCCGTCGGAGGGGTTGGAGGTCACCAGCCGCTGGATGAGCAGGCGGCTGATGAACGGCCCGGTGCTGGGATGCTCGACCAGGTTGTCGATCGCGTCGCTCACATCCTGCACCCCGCTCTGGAAGGCGGGCAAATTCCGTTTCCGCACGCCGGGATAGTCGAGCAGCGTCTTGACGGCCGTATCGTGCTGCAGGTCCCACATCTTCATCGGCTGGGTGTAGTTCTGGGCCTTCACGCTGGGAAAATCCGTGCGGCCGCTGCCGGTGCCCACCGCGCTGGCGTTGTTGTCCTCGTCCGTAAAGCCGGTGAACGCCCGGGCGAATTCCGTGATCTGATCGTTGGTGTAGGTCTCGAGCGGGCGGCCGCTCGCCCCGTTGATATAATTTCCCGCGCCGTCGAGCTGGTAGAGCCCGATCGAGAAAAGCTGCATGACCTCGCGGGCGTAATTCTCGTCGGGCCGGGTTCCGCTGGTGCTGTTGGCCTTGCGGTTGTGATAATGGCTCAGGTAGCGGCCCATCATGGGGTGATAGGTGACATCCAGCAGCAGCTGGCGGAACGGGCCGAAGCTGTCGCGCACCAGCATGTCGTAGTAACTGCTGGAGCCCTCCGCGGCGCCGCTGATGGCGGAGATATTGTCCGAGATGACAAAAATCTGGCTCAATGCGTACGCGACCCGCTGGCGGAGCTGGTCGCTGCCGGCGATCATCACCTGGTTGCGGGCGCGACGGTTATAGGTGTTGGTGATCGTGGTGATCTGACCCGAGGTCTTGGCGTCCACCGCCAGGGGCGCGGCATAGGACGCCGGCTTCGCGATCTCCCGGTCGATCCAGGCGCCATAGTTGTAGCCCAGCGTGCGCAGCTCCGCGATGCCCTCCGTGGTGGGACCAAAGGTCGCCTGGGCCAGAAACCGGGAGGCCTGCTCGTCCTGGGACAATACGTTGTCGGGCTGCACGGTCTGCGCGGTCACCACCACGGCCAAGGCCGCCGCCATGCCGACAGATCGAATGAAGGGGTTCACCATGGACGGATTACGGGGTTGATTACGGATTGAGGCTAGAGGACCGCGTCTTGGATTCCAGCATGATCTTGGTGAACGCTTCGTTAAAATGAAATCAAGCGAGCCCTCATCGGGCCATTAAAAAGGAGCGTTCGCCGGAAGCCCCAAGACGTCCCGAGGGGCGCCATGTTACGCCGCTGAGCGGGAACGATACAGCCTCGGCCGCAAAACGCGGTTTGCCTGTGACGGGAAGCAACTGGGCTGCAGGAGGGGCTTTATGCCCCGATGCGAATACCGCATTGCCCTCGTCCGTCCATGATCGGGGCGTAAAGCCCCTCCTACAGCTCGGCATCGAGAGCTGTTTTCTCGGAGCGGCAACTAGTCCGGCTTGGCCCCCGTCCGGCTCTCGATCGCCCAAGCATACGTCTGCAGGTAACGGTCCGCGCTCTGGCGCCAGGAAAAATCCTGGGCCATCCCGCGACGCTGCAGTCCGGCGAATTCCTCCGGCCGGTCATAGTAGGTGGCGCAGGCCCAGCCAAAGGTGTTGAAAAGCGCATGGGCGGAGGCCTCCTGGAAGACAAACCCCGTACCCCGCTCCTGCCCTTCCGCAAAGTTTTCCACCGTGTCAACCAGCCCGCCGGTGGCCCGCACCAGCGGCACCGTGCCGTAGCGCATCGCGTACAGTTGGGTGAGGCCGCAGGGCTCGGACCGGCTGGGCATGACAAAGACGTCGCTGCCGCCTTGGATGAGCCGCGCCAGCCGGCCGTCGAAACCGATGTGGGCCCCCACCCGGCCGCGATACACGTGCGTCGCATGGCGGAAGGTGTTTTCCATCTGCGCATCACCATTGCCGAGCAGCACCACCTGCACCCGCAGGCGGTCGAGGATGACCGGGAGCGCAGCGGCCAGGAGGTCGAGGCCCTTCTGGCTCGCCAGCCGCGAGACCACACCGAAGAGCGGCACGCGCGGGTCCTGGTCCAGGCCGAACTGCTCCTGCAGCCGGGCCTTGCAGACCGCCTTGCCGGTGAGGTCCGCCGCAGAATAATTTGCCGGGAGCGCCGGGTCCCGTGCCGGGTCCCAGGAGGCGTCGTCAATCCCATTGACGATGCCCAGCAAATCCCCGCCGCGAAATCGCAGCACCGCATCAAGGCCGAAGCCGCCGTCCTCCGACTTGATTTCCTCGGCGTAGGTCGGGCTGACCGTCGTGAGCTTCGTCGAATGGTAGAGCCCGCCCTTCATCAGGTTGACCGCCCCGCCGGACTCCAGGCTGTCGGCGCGAAACTCGCCGGCGGGCAGCCGGGCAAAATCAATCACCCGCCGGCTGCAGTAACCCTGGTGCTCGAGGTTGTGGATGGTGAACACCGTGGCGGCGGCCCCCAGCGGCGTCTGCCGCAGGGTGGTGTTGAGCATCACCGGCAACAGCCCGGTGGTCCAGTCGTGGCAGTGCACCACCTCCGGTGTCCAACCCAGCTGCTGGCAGAGCGCGAGCGCCCCCCGGGATAAAAACGCGAACCGCAGGTCGTTGTCCTCACAGGAACCCCACGGGCTCGTGTACACCTCGGGCCGCGCAAAGAAGTCGTTGTTTTCCAGAAAATACACCGGCACGGCGCTGCCCGGCAGCACCGTGGCCCAGGTGCGGGCCCACATGCCCGCCGGCCCGACGTCGACCCCGAGGGGCTCCACCAGGGCCCGCCATTCGCCGATCCGTTTCACCGAGCCGTAGGCCGGGCAGACAATGCGGACATCATGGCCGAGCTTCGCCAGCTCCTTGGGCAGGGCCCCCACCATGTCAGCGAGTCCGCCCACCTTGACGAACGGCTCAACCTCGGGGGTGACAAAGAGAATTTTCAGGGCGCGCACAACCCGAGGAAACCCCACGCCCAGCGCTCTGCCGAGCCCAAAGTAGGTGACGATTTCGTCGCGAGCGGCCGCCCTACCGCTTCGCCGTCGGGTAGCTGCCGAGCCATTTCACGAGCGGGCACTTGCGGCTGAGCTCCTTGAGCGCGGCCTGCATCGCCGGGTCGTCATAATGGCCCTTCACGTCCAGGAAGAAAATATAGTCCCAAGGCCGCAGGCGGCTGGGCCGCGACTCAATCCGGGTGAGGTTCAGCTTACGGCGGTTGAAGGGCTGGAGGGCGTGCAGCAGCGCGCCGGGCTCGTGGTGGAGCGAGACCAGCAGGCTGGTCTTGTCGTGGCCCGTGCCGGTCGAGCCGGACGCCTCGCGACCCAGAAAGACAAAGCGGGACGTGTTGTTCTTGAGATCCTGGATGTGGGTGGCGGCCACGGGCACGCCATAACGCTCGCCGGCGATGCGCGGGGCGATGGCGGCCGCGCCTTTTTCCTTGGCGGCGATCTGCACCCCCAGCGCCGTGCTGTCCACATCGACCAGCTGCGCATGGGGCAGGTGGCGCTGCAGCCAGCGCCGGCACTGGGCAAGCGCCTGGTCCTTGGAATAGATTTTTTTGATCTTCGCCAGCGGCTCGTGGGAAAGCAGCGTGTGCTCGATGTCCTGGTGGATCTCCGCGACGATCTTCAGCGGGGTCTCGACAAACAGATCGAGCGAATCGCGGACGGAGCCCTCGGTGGAATTCTCGACGGGCACGACCCCGTAGTCGGTCTCGCCCTTCTCGACGGCGGTGAAGATATCCGCGATGGTCGGCATCGGGCGATAGTCGACGCTGGAGCCGAACTTGCGGAGCGCGGCCGCGTGCGTGTTGGTGGCCTCAGGCCCGAGGTAGGCGACGCACAGCGGCTTTTCGAGGGCCAGCGCGGCGGACATGATCTCGCGGTAGATCGCCTGCAGCGCCGCCGGCTTGAGCGGACCCGTGTTGGCCTGCGCCACGCGCCGCAGCACATCCGCCTCCCGCTCGGCCACGTAGATGCGGCCGCGGGCCCCGCGCTTGAGCTCACCGATCTGCTGCGCGCACTTCAGCCGGGTGTTGAGCAGCTTGACGACCTTCTGGTCGAGCCCGTCGATCTGGGTGCGGATTTTGGCGAGTTTCTTTTTCATGGGGCGAAAGTTGGAGTCGGGGCCGCTGGTAGGGCGAATCCTCCGGATGAGCCGGGCGGGCGCGGCTCGTCCGGAGGACTCGCCCTACCGATTGGAGACGGCATGAGCATATTCTCAAGAACGGTCGGGCAGTTTGGCAGCACGACGCAGAGCATGGAGGGCCTTGGCCTGGATAATCAACTCCGCAAGCACCTTGGGGGTGACCGCCTGCTTGGGGTCGTCGCCGAGACCGTGGTTGGGACTGACATGCGCCTCAATGCAAAGCCCGTCGGCGCCGTAGGCGACGGCCGCGAGGGCGCAGGCCGGCACATAGGCGGCCTTGCCGACCGAGTGCGACGGATCGACCACCACGGGGGCCCAGGTGCGTTCCTTGAGCAGCGGCGTGATGGATTCATCGGGGTGGTTGCGGTAGCCGTCGAGGCCCGGCTGCGTGCCGCGGGGACAGAGGATCACGTTGGGATTCCCGAAATTCACGATGTATTCGGCGGCGGAGATGAACTCGTTGATCGTACCCAGGTGCATGCCGCGTTTCAGCAGCACCGCGGTGGGTCGGCCGGCGACGGCTTTGCCGATCTGCCGGAGCAGCGAGTAATTGAGCGCGTTGCGGGCACCGATCTGCAGGATGTGAACCCCGGCGTCGAGGGCGAGCCGCAGTTGCTCCTCGTCCATCACTTCCGTGTCCACCGGCAGGCCGGTGCGGCGGGAACCTTCCATCAGGATGTCGAGCGAGCGATTGTCGCCCTGAAAGGCGTAGGGGTTGGTCCGGGGCTTCCACACCCCGCCGCGCAGCGCATGGGCGCCGGCTTCCTTCACGGCCTGGGCGGTCTCGTAGAAATAATTCGGATTCTTGGGATCGATCGTGCACAGCCCGGCCATGACCAGCAGCTCCTCCCCCAAGGTCACCCCGCCCACCTTCACCCGATGGCGGGCGAGGTCGGACTTGATGTCCATCAGCTTGTGCGGCGACTGGATGGTGTCGACGCGGTCGACGTAGTCCAGGCCCTCCAGCCGGCTGATCATCAGCTCGTGACGCTCGTCCCCCACGATGGCGTAGATGGTGCGCACGTCGCCGACGATCGGCTGGATGCGGCAGCCAAACTCGGCCACGATGGCGGTCAGCTCGGCGACTTCGATTTCAGAGAGGCGGTTGTTTTTGGGCAGGATCATGGCAGGGGCGGGTTAAATTATTGTTTGGCCACGGATTTCACGGATGAACTCGGAACTTAATGCTGAATGAAACACTTGGAGGGCTCGCGTCCCTGCGAGCCCCGGCCCGCCGGGACGCGGGCCCTCCATGAATTGAGATCCGTGTTCATCCGTGAAATCCGTGGTTAAGAAATGGGTTGGCTGGGGCTTGAAACAAAAAAGCCGCCCGGTGAGGCGGCTCCTTGGCAAATTGATTCTGGATTCGGTTCAGAGTTTGCGTGGGGACAAGCCGCCGGCGTTTTGCGGGTTAAAGTATCCCGCAAAGCTGAAGTAAAAAAAGGCGGCCAAACGATTCATCGGGCCTGATTGGTGTCGGCGCGGACCACGGGTGTCAATTCCGGAGCCTACCTTATGACTTGGCGCCGGCCCGGGCCTGCGCCAGCAGCTCGGCCCAGTCGGACATCTGTCCGGCGGCCAGCCGGGCGGCCGCCCGGGCGCACAAGGCCCCGACAATATTGCCGGTACCCGAGTAGCCGCCGACGGCCCACACTTTGTGGCGCACCTGCTCCAGCACCGGCAGCCCGTCCGTGGTGTAGGCCACCGACGCGGCCCAACGGTGGGTGATGGGCGCCTGCACCCGGAGGTGTTCGCGCAGAAATTTCTCGAGCAAATCCTGGATCAGCTTGGTCGGCTCGCCCGCCATGGTCCATTCCGCCTCCCCGGCGTGATCGCGAAAGCCGCCCAGCGCCACGGTGCGATTCGGCTGCTGCTGCCAGTATTCGTAACCCTGCCGCCAATAGACCGGCCGGAAATAATTCACCTCCGGGGCTGCAGCCGTCGCCAGCATCTGCAGCCGGGCGGAGCGCACGCGCGGGCTCAACTCCGGGAAAATCTTCTCCAGCCGACCGTCGACCGCCGTGATGATGGTGTCGCACCGCACAGTGCCGGCCGCCGTGACGACCAGGCCAGGTTCAATCTTTTGGACCGGGGAATTCTCGAAAAGCCGGGTGCCGCGGGCGATGAGGTGAGTCGCTTGGCTATGCGCGCGCTGCAACGGCTGCATCACGCCATCGGTCGGCAGCAATATACCTTCCCCTTCGGGACCGGCGTAAGGTTCAGCCGCAAAGCCGTCCGCCCGCAAGGCGGCCAGGTGCCGCTGGCAATCGGCCAGTTCCGCCGCGTCCGCGGCAATTCGCAGCGAGCCGGTCTGACGGATGATCCGGGGGAGTTCGTCGACCTGGCGCTGGATCTCATCCGCCGTTTGGCGATAGATGGCCGCGGCGGTGGCCCGGCCCAGTTGCCGGACCGTCTCGTGATAAAATTTCGCCAGGCCCGCGAGCACGAACCCACCGTTGCGCCCCGCCGCACCGGCCCCGACCGTCTGCGCCTCCACGCCGACCGCACTGATGCCCTGGTTCACGAGCTCATCCAACGCCGCCAGGCCGGAGCCGCCGAGACCGATGACGCAGACCTCGGCCCGCACCGCCTCCGCGAGCGGTGGCTGTGGTTTCCAGACGCGGTCAGCCCAAATTGGTTCGTTCACGCGGGAAATACTGCCCGCCGGGGGACCTCCGGCCAGCCAATTTCTGGTACTTCGCCACATTCAGCGGGCTGCCCTAAAATCCAACAGCGCAATCGGTGTAACCACTAATCAGTTTCGCCAAGTGGCGAAACTTTAACTCACCCTCCGACCGATCGTCTCCGGGATAAGCTCCGGGGGTCTGCTGATCGCAATCTGAGGTTTTGCCGGCGATTAGCCGGCCCCCGAATCCCAGTGGCGGAGACGATCAGTCGGAGCACACTTTGCAGGCTTCATCCTTGGATGAAGCCATTAGTGGTGGGAGCTTCCGGCGCCGTGGGGCTCCACCAATCGTCATCCCCTGGATTTGGCGAAGGACCCAATTTCTTTTCGCCTTTGCCCCTCCGTCATTTCGTGCGACCGTGCCCACCATGACCAATCCGCTCTCCGGGATCCGCCAGCAGGCCGCCGCCCTCGACCAAGCCGATCCCCTAGCCCGCTTCCGGGCAGAGTTTTTCCAGCCGCCCGGCCGGATCTACCTGGATGGCAATTCACTCGGTCTGCTCTCCCGCCGGGCCGAGGCCCATCTGCAGCGCGTGCTGGGCGAATGGCGGCAACTCGGAATCGATGGATGGACTGAAGCCCATCCGCCCTGGATCACGTTGAGCGATACCATCGCCGCCCGGCTCGCCCCACTGCTGGGCGCCCAGCCGGACGAGATCGCAGTAACCGGCTCGACCACCACCAACCTGCACCAGTTACTGGCCACGCTATTTGAACCCACAGCTGCACGAAAGGTAATCGTCGCTGATGATCTTAATTTCCCCTCCGACCTTCATGCCCTGACGAGTCACCTGCGGCAGCGCGGGCTCGACCCGTCCATGCACCTGCGCCTCGTACGCAGTCACGACGGGCACACTTTGCGCACGGCGGATATCATCGCCGCCCTGACCCCCGACGTGCAGCTGTTGCTGCTGCCCCTTGTTTTGTTCAAGAGCGGCCAGTGGCTTGATGCCGCCATTCTCACCCGTGAGGCCCACGCCCGGGGTATTTTGATTGGGTTCGACTGCTCGCATTCAATCGGCGCGGTGCCCCACCACCTCGACCGCGATGGCGTCGATTTTGCGTTCTGGTGTTCCTACAAATACCTCAACGCCGGGCCGGGCGCCGTGGGCGGACTCTACCTCAACCGCCGGCATCACGGTCGCGCCACCGGCCTGGCCGGCTGGTGGGGCGTACGACCCGACCGCCGTTTTGCGATGGCCCTGCAGCACGAGCCCGCCGCCGACGCGACCGCCCTGCAGATCGGCACCCCGCATCTGCTGAGCCTGGCCCCGCTGCAGGGTTCGCTGGAACTCATCGCCGAGGCCGGCGGCATCGCCGCGCTGCGCGCCAAGTCCTTGGCCCAAACCGCCGCCCTCATGGACGAGGTGGAATCCGAGCTGGGCGACTTTGGCTTCAGCCTGGCCAACCCGCGGGCGGCGGCCGAGCGCGGCGGCCATGTCTCGCTGGTTCACCCCGAGGCGTGGCGGATCTGCTGCGCCCTCAAGGCGGCCGGCGTCGTGCCTGATTTTCGCCCGCCCGACATCATCCGCCTCGCCCCCGCCCCGCTCTACACCCGCTATGCCGACTGCGCCGAGGCGATTGCTCGGCTCAGGACTATCATGGAAACCAGGGCCTACGAAAAATTTCCCGTCCAACGCCCGCTCGTCACATGAAATTCCACGACATCAGCCGTCCCCTCTACACCGGCATGCCCGTCTGGCCCGGTGATACCGCCGCCGAGTTCAAGCTCGTCGCCACCATCCCGGAAGGTTCGTCGTGTAATGTCGGCCGGCTCCATGTCAGCGTGCACACCGGCACCCACGGCGATGCCCCGTTCCATTACAACGACGCCGGGGCCAAGATCGACGAGGTGCCGGTGGAAACCTACCTCGGCCCGGCGCGGGTCGTCGACCTTCGGGGCCAGAGCACCATCACCCCCGCCCTCCTGGCCGCCCTTGATTTTTCTGCTACTCCCCGCGTCCTCTTCAAAAGTGATTCGTGGACCGACCCAACCCGCTTTCCGCCCGATTGGCCGCTGATGACACCGGAACTCCCCGCCTGGCTGGCGGCGCGGGGCGTGAAACTGGTTGGACTCGACGTGCCCTCCGTCGATCACCGCACCAGCCAGGACCTGCCGATCCACCACGCCCTCGATGCCGCGGGGATTGTCATCTTGGAAAACCTCGACCTGCGGGCCGTCACGCCCGGCATTTACGAATTGATCGCCCTGCCCCTGAAGATCCGCGGTGGCGACGGCTCGCCGATCCGGGCGGTTTTACGGGAGCTATGATGATATTGCTGTAGGTCGGGGTTTACCCCCGACACGTCGGGCATTTTAAAGCCGCCATTCAGCGCTGACCTGTCGGGGATAAACCCCGACCTACACAATCGGCCTGTGCTCCTGCGATTGACGCAGGCCAGCCGGCGCGCCTTGCTGCTATCGCTAACGCATGAACCCCCTTTACGATTTCTCCACCCTCCCCGTCGACCGCACCATCGCCCCGCGGGATGGCATGGTGGCGGCGGAGGCGCCGGAGCAATATTTCGACCTCGGGCGCCGCGCGCTGGAGCTGATCCATTTCTCGTCCGTGCTGTGCGACAAGCCCCACTACCCCGAGATCCTTGATCTGCCCTGTGGCCACGGCCGGGTGCTGCGCTGGCTGCGGGCCCACTATGGCTACGCGAAGATCACGGCCTGCGATCTCGACCGGGATGGCGTGGATTTTTGCGCGCAGCAATTCGGCGCCCAACCGGTGTATTCCGAACCGGACCTGAATCAGCTCAAGTTTTCCAACCAATTCGACCTCATCTGGGTCGGCTCCCTCGTCACGCACCTCAACCACGACAAGTGGCTGACCACTTTGGACTGCCTGGTGAAATGGACCCGCGAGTGCGGCGTCATCATCTTCTCCACCCAGGGCCGTTGCTTCACCAGCCTGCTGGCGCGCGGCCAGCGGAACGTCACCGAGAATGTCGACAAGGCCGCCCTGCTCGACGAGTTCGCCCGCACCGGCTTCGCCTACCAGAAATACTTCGAGGAGGAGCACGGCGACTACGGCGTGGCGGTCACCTCGCCCGAGTGGCTCCAGCGCACGCTGCAACGCTATCCCGACATCATCATGCGCGCGTACCTCGAGGAGGCCTGGGGCATGCAGGACATTGTCATTCTCTACAAAAAAGCCGGCCACTACGAGCCGGTGCTGGGCGTGCCGGAGATGAACCGGGAAGCGCCCGCCGCGACCCCCGCCAGCCGGTACGGATTCGTGGACTGGCTGCTGGGGCGGTAGGTATTTTTCATCGTTCAACGTTCATTTGTCATTGTTCATTTTCAAAACCAATGACCAATGGACAATGAACGTTGAACACTGATCAATGTTCCTATCGCGCTCCGAAAAACTCCCAGCACAGCACCGCGGCCGCCGCGGACACGTTGAGGGACTCGACCGTGTCGAGGCCCGGGATCTTGACGAGGCGGTCGCACTGCGCCGCGACCTCGGGCGCCATGCCCTTCTCCTCGTTGCCCAAAATGACCGCCGGCGGCCGCGGCAGGCCGCGCTCGCGGGCGGCGGACGGTGACAGCTGGTTGCCGCGCAGGCTGGTGCCAATGAGATAATGGGACCGCTTCAACTCGGCGCACAGGCCCGGCAGCGTCGGCACGCGGTAGAAGCTGACAAACTCCATGCCCCCCTCCGCCACGCGATAGGCCGCCTCGCCCGGCAGCGCCTGCGCCGGATGATCGGGCACGACGATCGCCTGCACCCCGAAGAAGGCCGCGGTGCGGACAATGGCCCCGACGTTGTTGGCGTTGCTCACGCGGTCGAGCAGCAGCAGCGGCGCCCGGGTCCGGCCCCACTGGGCGAGCACCTCGCGCGTCACCTTGTTGAGCGGTCGCTCGGCGATGACGGCCACGATGCCGCCATGCAGCTTGGTGCCGGCCACTTTCTCGAGTTCGGCCGCCTCGACCTGCCGGTAGACTTTTTTCTGCGCCGCCAGCTGCGAACAGAGCTCCCCCGCCCGCTTGCCCGTGGGGGCGTCGAAGAACAACCGGCGCACCTCGGCGGGGTGCCGGGCAAACAGCGTGCTGACGGCCTGCCAGCCGCAGACATTGAGTTCGTTGGTTTTTGCACTGAAAGGAGGTTTCATCCGATTCATTTTAACCACTAATCTACACTAATGGACCCTAATTGCATAAAAGTAATGTCGCCGGGTGAGCGCAGCCAGCCAGCGGAAGCCGTGGCCGGCACCCGTTGATACCCAAGAGACCCGCAATCCAGCCCATGCAGCTGAATGCTTCTTTCCTGCGCTTGTTCGGATCTGATTAGTGTCCGATTAGTGAGCATTAGTGGTTTTACCGATTGTGGTCTCTCCGACCAGCGTGAGTTCCTCCCGGTCGTGGTAAAGGTGGCGGATGCGGAGGTTGGTGGCGTGGTCTGCGAAAGGTGACCCGGGCACGCGCACTTCTCTCATCAGTCCCAGTGAGTCCACGTGGCCGAATTTCAGGTTGACCACAAAGTGCCGGCACCAGCCCTGCGCCAGCCACGGGCTGACGATGTTCTGCATCACATGGTGCGGCTCCTCGACCAGATCACAAAACAGCCAATCGTAGACCACCCCCGGCGGTGGCGTGAATTTGAAGGCGTCCTCCAGCCGGTGCTCGATCAGCGGATGATTCAGCGCCCCGCCCTTGAGTGGGCCGTTGTCGATCGCCAGCACCTGGGCGCCGCGCTTCGCCGCGCTGTAGCTCCAGCCCCCGGGCGCCGCGCCCAGGTCCACGACGGTCTCGCCGGGCTGCGGCTCGCGGCCCAGCACGATGTAGGCCTCCTCCACCTTGAGGTAGGAGCGCGAGGGCGCCGCCTCATCATCCGCCATGCGGCGCTGGCCGCCCAGCCAGGCCTCCCGGGCGGCGAAGATCCGGCCAAAATCGGCAAAGAACACAAACAGCCCGCGCGCCGGGCCGCCGCCGCGCGGCAGTTCCGGGACGGCCAGCTTGGCCACGCGGGAGAGTTTTTTCTTCAACAGCTCATCGAAGGCCTTCTCCACCGCACTGGCCCGCCGGCCCAGTCCGACAACCTCGGGCACCATCTGGGAAACACACGGCCACGGGGTGTCGATCCGCTCGCCGCGCAGGCTCTCGAAAAAGAAATCCGCGAGCTGCTGCGCGAGGGCGTTGACGGACTCACCCTTGATCTCGCGCGGGGCCATGAGGGTCAGGTGCGGAAAAGCTAGCTCAGCCAGGGAATGCCGGATCGGATCGTCGCCGACCAGATCCGCCCGGGCCCAGCCCGGGCCTTTTTCGACCACCACCAGCCCGGCCTCGCCCAGCTCCCGCTCCAGGAGCGATTCATAACCGTGCTGGCAGAGGGAGAGCATCGCCAAGCTCTACCGACAATTCCGCCGCCGCCGAGAGGAAAATGTTCCGGTTTCAACTGTAGCGGCGCTCTATGAGCGCCGTTTTGCGATTTCGGCGGACATAGACCGCCGCGACAGTTTCTGAATTTCTCCGTGCCTTTTCCGCGGGGGTTAGTTCACTGCAGGATTCACCATGCGTCCGCCGACCTCCGATCTCCGTATCCGCACTGCCCGGCCGCTGCTTTCCCCGGCCATTTTGGAGGAGGATCTGCCGCTGCCCGAGGCGGGTGCGGCCCTGGTGGACGCCGCCCGGCACACCATCGGTGAAATCCTTCACGGCCGGGACGACCGGCTGGTCGCCATCGTGGGGCCCTGCTCGATCCACGACCCGGCGAGCGCGCTGGACTACGCCCGGCAGCTCAAGCCCGTGGCCGACCGGCTGAGCCGCGACCTGCTGGTCGTGATGCGCGTGTATTTCGAAAAACCCCGCACGGTGGTCGGCTGGAAGGGCCTGATCAACGATCCGCACCTCGACGGCAGCTTTCAGGTCAACACCGGCCTGCGCCTGGCCCGCCGGCTGATGCTGGACATCAATGCGGCCGGCCTGCCCATCGGCACCGAGTTTCTCGACACCACGCTGGGCCAGTACTACGCGGATCTGGTGGCCTGGGCCGCCATCGGCGCGCGCACCACCGAAAGCCAGATCCACCGCGAGCTGGCCTCCGGGCTGTCCATGCCGGTCGGCTTCAAGAATCGCACCGACGGCGACCTGCAGGTGGCGGTGGACGCGATCGTGTCGGCGCGGCACCCGCACTGTTTCCCCTCGCTGACCCGCGAGGGCGCCCCGGCCGTGCTCAGCACCTCCGGCAATCCCGAGGGCCACATGGTGCTGCGCGGCGGCAGCCGCTCCGGCCCGAATTATGGGCGCACCGCGGTGCAGGCGGCCGCGGACTTGCTGCGCAAATCCGGATCGCTGCCGGTTGTGCTGGTGGATTGCAGCCATGGCAACAGCGGGAAGCAATACGAGCAGCAGGTGGCGGTGGCGGCGGATGTCGCGGGCCAGGTCGCCGCGGGCGAGCCCGCCATCATCGGCGTGATGCTCGAGAGCAATCTCGTCGCCGGCAGCCAGACCCATGAAGCCGGGCGCAAACTCACTCCAGGGCAGAGCATCACCGATGGCTGCCTTTCCCTGGCCCAAACGGTGCCCGTGCTGGAACAACTGGCGCAGGCCGTGGCCGCGCGCCGGGGGCACGCGAAGTAACAAGTCTCAAGGGCGAAGTGCCAAATATCCGCGGCTTTTCTCCTGTCACTTGTCCCTTGTCACTTGATACTTTAATTTCCGATGCGCGTCCTCATCGCCTTCGACAAATTCAAGGATGCCCTCTCCGCCGCGGAAGCCTGTGCGGTCGCGGCGGCAGCGCTGCGCGAGCGCCATCCCGACTGGGAACTTGACCTGTGTCCCCTCACGGATGGTGGTGAGTTTTTCTGCGAAACCCTGACTCACGCGGCCCGGGCGGAATTGCGCCCGCAGAATGTCACCGGCCCGCGCAACGGGGCTGTCACGGCGCCGATCGGCCTCATTGCGGCGCAAAACGTGCCCGCCGACGCGCGCCGGCGGTTGGCCAGCGAAAATCGAGATTCGAAAATCGAAAATTCCCTGGCCATCGTCGACGTGGCCTCCGCCAGCGGCCTGGCGTTGCTGGCCTCGGAACTCCGCAATCCGTGGCACACGACCACCTACGGCACCGGCGAATTGCTGGGGCAGGCCGCCGACCTCGGCGCCGGGGCGATCCTGCTCGGCCTGGGCGGCAGCGCGACCAACGACCTCGGCTGCGGTGCGCTCGCGGCACTCGGCTGCAAGTTTTTCGACGCCTCCGGCACCATCATCGCCCGGCCCACGCCGGCATTTTGGGCCAGCATTCATCGCATTGATGCCACCGCTGCCCGCCCCTTGCCCCCGCTCCATCTCGCGTGCGATGTCACGAACCCGCTGCTCGGTCCGAGCGGTGCGACCGCGACCTTCGGGCCGCAAAAAGGGCTGCCGCGCGAGGACGTTGCGCGACTTGAGGCCCAGGCGGCCCGGCTGGCGGCTTTGCTTTGTGCGGCGTACCACCAGCCCCTCGCCCTGAGTGAAGTGCCGGGCACGGGTGCGGCTGGCGGCATCGCCTTCGGCCTCATGGTGGCCTATGGGGCCAGACTCGTGCCGGGTTTCGACCTCGTATCCGACTGGCTTGCCCTGCCGGCACGGCTGGCCGCGGCCGATCTGGTCCTCACGGGCGAAGGACGGTTCGATGCCACTTCGCTCGGCGGCAAGGGGCCGGGCTCGCTCTTGGCCGAGGCCCGGCGACGCGGCAAGGCCGGGCACGTCTTTGCCGGCAGCCTCGGGGTCAGCGCCGAACCGCAGCTGCATGCCATCTCTCCGGCCGGCCTGCCGCTGGCGGAGGCCCTGCCGCGCACCGCGGAGCTGCTCACCGCCGCCGTGACCCGCGTCCTGTGAGCCGGCCCGCGCAACGATTCTCCTCGCCAACCCGTCCGGGCGTTTTCAGAAATCACGGCACATGTCCCGCCGGTCCCTCGTGAAAATTTCCCTCGGAGCCATCGCCGCCAGTCTGCTCGTGCTGGGCCTCGGTTGCGCGAGCAAGCCGACCAAGGCGGCGGACAAACCGGCAGCGGTGATCCCGTCCGCCCCCGTTCCCCTGCTGCCGCCGGAAAAGCTGCCGCGCGTGATGCTGGGCATCGATGTGCTGGAGGCCGACAAGTTCGCCGCCATCGCCGGCAAGAAGATCGGCCTGCTCACTCACCCGCCCGGGGTGAACCGCCGCGGCGAAAGCACCCTCGAGGTCATTCTCCGCGCCCCGCGGACCAAGGTGGTCGCCCTCTTCGCGCCGGAACATGGGTTTGAGGGCCAGATCAAGGCCGGGGACAATTTCGCCGACACCGTTGACCGGCGCACCGGGCTGACCGTGTATTCGCTGCACGGGAAAAACCGCAAGCCGACCAAGGCCCAGCTCAAGGGCCTCGATGCCTTCGTCATCGACCTGCAGGACATCGGCGTGCGCTCCTATACCTTCAACGTGGTGATGCGCCTCGCCATGGATGCCTGCTTTGAGAACGGCGTCGAGGTCATCGTGCTCGACCGGCCCAACCCGCTCGGCGGCCTGAAGGTGGACGGCCCGCCGCTCGATCCGGAAAACATGAGCGGCGTCGGGGCGTTTCCCCGCATGCCCTACGTGCATGGCCTCACCATCGGCGAGATCGCCCGCATGGCCAAGGACGGCTCCCGTGTGATTTCCGGCATGGCGCTCACCGAGGAGGTGCGCGCCAAGGGGAAGCTCACCGTGATCCCCATGCGCGGCTGGTCGCGCGCCATGCGCTGGCCCGACACCGAATTGAAGTGGGTGCCCACCTCGCCCAACGTGCCCACGTACGAGGCCGTGATCGGCTACGCCATGGTCGGCCTGGGCACGCAAAACAGCGGCTGGACCTGGGGCATCGGTCGGGATTTCCCCTTCCGCGGCATCGGCTACCCCAAAAAAAGCCCGGATGAAATCATCAAGGCCCTGGGCGCCTACAAGATTCCGGGCCTGAAACTGGTCAAGCGTCCAGGCCTCGACCGTGACGGGAAGACCATCACGGGGGTCTATGTCGAAGTTGCCGATTGGGATGCCTGGCACCCGACCGAGCTTTCGTTCTACATGCACCGGCAGGCGGCGGTGTGGTCGCGCCTGAATCCGTTTGCCACGCTGACCAGCGATGAGGCCCGCACCTTCAAAATCCATGTCGGCTCCAACGCCTGGTATGCCGCGATCAGCCGGGAAGGCGGCAAGGTGAACGTCGCCTCCTTCCTCCAGAATTGGGCGGCGCGGGCGAAGGTCTACCAGGACGAGACCAAGCGGTTCTGGCTGTATCAGTGAATCCGCACGTAGCCACAGGCCTCCGGGCCTGTGGGGTTGGGGGACATCATATACCCAAACCCGACAGGCCGGGACGCCTGTCGCTACTCGTTAGGGCATTTCGCCAACCGCCTAGTTCTTAGTGGGACGAATGACCGCTTCTGGTTTGCCCTCAGCATCGCCTCCGCATTTATACCCCCATGCCCCACGCACCCCGTCACCCTCGCGCTGGACTACTAGTCTGGCTTTGTTTTTTCCTTGGCCTGACCGCTGCCGCCTGCGCAGCCGCGCCGGCGACCTCATTTGATCCCCTTGCGGAAACAGAAAAGCTGCTCGCCACCATGCCGGCCGAGGCGCGCGCCAAGTCCGACGCCTACTTTGAGGGCGGATATATCCTGCAGGTCTGGAATCTTGGCCTCAGCCTGGTCATCGCCTGGGGCCTGCTGAAATTTGGCGTGGCCCAAAAGCTGCGCACCATCGCGGAGGGCCGGTTTCAGCGCCGCTACCTGCAAGGCCTGCTCTTTATTGCAATGTTTGCCGTTGTCTCCTGGGTCATCGGCCTGCCCAACGACTATTACGTGGATTTCGTCCGCGAGCACCGCTTTGGGCTGTCGAACCTCTCCGCCGGCGACTGGCTGGGCGAGCAGCTGAAATCGCTCATGGTCAGCGTCATCGTTTTCAGCCTGGTCGGATCACTGCTCTACCTGGGCATCCGGAGGTCGCCGCAGCGCTGGTGGATCCGGGCCTCGCTCGCCACGCCCTTCTTCATGATTTTCTTCATGGTGCTGGCGCCGGTGTTTGTGGCGCCGCTCTTCAACAAGTACACCCCGCTCGCCGACGCCAAGGTGCGCGACCCCATCCTTTCGATGGCCCGGGCCAACGGCGTACCCGTCGACAATGTCTACCAATTCGACGCCTCGAAGCAGTCCAAGCGCATCAGCGCCAATGTGAGCGGCGCGCTCAACACCATTCGGGTCTCGCTCAACGACAACCTGCTCAACCGCTCCACCCCCAATGAAGTGCAGGCCGTCATGGGCCACGAGCTGGGGCACTATGTCCTGAATCACGTCTACAAGGGGGTCGTCTTCTTCTCCCTGATCTTCTGCACCGGGTTCTGGTTCACGAACTGGTTCTTCGGCTGGGCCAATCGGCGGTTCGGCGCCAGCTGGGGCCTGCGGGGCATTGATGACCTGGCCGGGCTGCCGCTGCTGATGGCCGGACTCAGCGTGTTCATGTTCTGCGCCACGCCGGTCAGCAACACGATCATCCGCACCCAGGAGGTGGAGGCCGACATCTTTGGGCTGAATGCCGCGCGCCAGCCCGACGGCTTCGCCACCACGGCCCTCAAACTCTCGGAATACCGCAAGCTCGCCCCGGGCAAGTGGGAGGAAATTTTCTTCTTCGATCACCCCAGTGGCTACCAGCGGATCTTGATGGCGATGCGCTGGAAGGCGGAGCACCTGACGGACCCCGCGCCCTTGGATAACAAATAGCATCCGTCCGAGGCGGCCCTGCCCGCCAAATCGCTTCGTCAACTAATAGTATACTTAGGCCCGGAGCCCAAAGAGAATGCCACCCCGAGCCTAAGTATACTGTTAGTTGACAATTATTCCTGCCGGCCGGGAGTTGGCGGCATTGCCCTGGGCGGACAATTACTTTGCGTTCGCGGCGCTGTTTTTCGCCACCCAGGCGTTGTATTCGGCCCGGGGCATGAACTTGAGCGAGGCCGAATTGATGCAATAGCGCTGCCCGGTCGGGGCCGGGCCGTCGTCGAAGACGTGGCCGAGGTGGCTGCCGTCCACGGCGCTGTGCACCTCGACGCGCACCATGCCCCAGCTGGTGTCCCGGGTCTCGGCCACGAAGGCGGGCTCGATCGGCTTGGTGAAGCTCGGCCAGCCGGTGCCGGAATCAAACTTGTCGCGGCTGTCGAACAGCGGGGTGTCGCTACCGACGGCGAAATAGACGCCGTCCGCGTGGTTGTTCCAATACGCGTTGCGGAAAGGCGGCTCGGTGCCCTGCTGGCGGGCCACGTCGAACTGCTCGGGCGTCAGCAAGGCCCGCCACTCGGCCTCCGTGCGCTGGACCTTGGTCCGGCTCATGTCAATGACGACGCGGGAAGGCAGTCCGCAGGCGGATTTTTCATCGCCGGGCGGGCAATAGGGCACCGTTTCTTTCTGGTCTTTCGCTTTCATAGTGGCTTCGGCGGCGCACAATCCGCCCGCGGTCGCGACCGCGACGGCGAGAAACAGGACAAGGACGGAAAAGCGCGGCGGGATCATGGGAGGAGTGGTAGTCGAATATTACGTATTGGCAACCGGCGCGGATGCCAGTCACGGCCCATAAGAGCCGCCGCGCGGCGGTTTATTCCGTCCGGACGCGAACCGAGCCGTCGTGAAACTCGTTAACCAGCGGCTGGCCGGGCTTGAGCCCCTTGGCGCGGGCCACCGGCCGGCCCTCGGCGTCGCGCACAATCGCATAGCCGCGCTTGAGCACGGACGCGGGGCTGGCGGATTCGAGGCGTTTCCACAGGGACAAAAGTCGGTGAGATTCCTGCTGAACCCGCTTCTCGGGCGAAGCCGTGGCCAGTCGGGCCCGGGCGGTGCCGAGGGCTTCCCGGCGCAATTGCACCACAGAGCGTAGGGCGGCCCCGAGCCGGTTGCCCAGGTCGTCGAGCCGCAGGTGGTTGTGTTCAATGGCCGCGGCGGGCGAGAGCAGCCGCAGCCGGCTGCGGGCATGGTCGAGTTTTTCCCGGACCCGCGCCACGGCGCCCTCGGTCAGCTCGGCCATGATTTCCCCGGCCCGCCCCATGCGCTCGGTGGCCGCGACGTAGTTGCTGGAGATCAGCTCAGCCGCCCCGCTGGGGGTCTCGGCCCGGACATCGGCGGCAAAATCACAGAGGGTGAAATCGATCTCATGCCCGACCGCCGAGATGACCGGCACCCCGCACGCCGCCACCGCCCGGACGAGCGGCTCCTCGTTGAAGGCCCACAGGTCCTCGATGCTCCCGCCCCCGCGGCCAACCACAAGCAGGTCGAAAATCCCCAGGGCCTCGGCCGCCTGCAGCATGGCGACAATTTCTGCGGCCGCGCCCTCGCCCTGCACCTTGGCGGGCAACACGACCAGCCGGCCGGTCCAGCCGCGGCGGGTGAGAATGCGGATGAAGTCCTGCACCGCGGCCCCGGTGGGCGAGGTGATGAAACCGATGGTGCGCGGCAGGAGCGGCAAGGGCTTTTTCTGCGCCGCCTCGAACAGGCCCTCCGCGGCCAGTCGTTGCTTCAGCCTTTCCAGCTCCTGCTGGAGCTGGCCGGCGCCGTGGTCGATGACCGCCCGCACGATCAGCTGATACTGCCCGCGCGCCTCGTAGACACTGATCTCGCCGTAGGCCAGCAGCTGCAGCCCTTCGCGCAGCGCCACGGTCTGGCGGGCGGCATCGCCGCGGAACAACACGCAGCTGAGCTGGGCTCCGGCGTCCTTGAGCGAAAAATAGACGTGCCCGCTGGACTGCGCGCGCAGATTGGAAATCTCGCCGCGCACCCAGCCCGGACGCAGGCCGCTCTCCAGCAGCGTCTTCACCTCCCGGGTAAACTCGGTGACCGACCGCACGCGGCCGGCGTCAGCCAGGGAAAGCTCAGGCTCTTTTTTTGCCATAATGACGGCGGACAAAATGGACGATCAGCGTGAGGCCCAAAATGGCGCTGAAGCCAAGGATCGCGAGGCGGGATTTTCCGTGCAGGATGGCGTCGCCGAAAATGACGAAGCCGGCGCTCATGGGCATCACCACCACGAAGGAAACCCACAGGTAGGTGAAAAACCGGACCCCCGCGAGACCCAGCAGATAGTTTTGCACAAAAAAGGGCGGGCCCGGCGTGATGCGTACGATCAGGGTGAGTTCACTGTGGTCGGCCTCGTCCAAGACGGGCACCTTGTATTTGGTGCGGGCGATCAATTGCTCCAGCCAGGGGCGCAGCCCCACCGCGGCCAGCCAGTAGGTCAGGGCCATGTTAATGACGAGGGAGAGCCCACAGTAGACGAGCACCAGCGGCAGGCCCAGCTGCCCGGTAAATGCCGTGCCGGCCGTGAGGGTAAAAGCAATCATCGGGCAGCCCAGTGCGGG
>JBAXWQ010000110.1:0-10101 GCA_037128315.1 Opitutia bacterium
CTTGGTCTGGAACGCGGAGTTGTTGCCAAAGGGCATCTGCTCGATGAAGCGCACCTGCCAGGGGTTGGTCAGAGTGAGGCGGGCGAGTTCGATGACGTCGGGTCCGTCGTTGACGCCGCGGCAGATGACCGCGTTGAGCTTGACCCTGAGTCCGGCGCGGGCGGATGCGGCGAGGCCGGCGCGGACATCCCGCAGGTTGCCCCACCGGGTCAACTGGCGGAATTTGTCCTCATCCAGGCTGTCGATGGAGATGTTGACGGTTTGGAGGCCGGCGTCGCGCAACGGCTGCGCCAGTTGGTCGAGCAGCACGCCGTTGGTGGTGAGTCCGACCGCGCTGATGCCGGGCGTACCGACGGCATGCCGCACCAGTTCGACCAGGCTGGGGCGCAGGGTGGGCTCACCGCCGGTGAAGCGGATTTTTCTGAATCCGAGCGAGCCAAAGAGCGTGATGAGCCTCCGCAGTTCCTCGTCGCTCAGCAGTTCGTCCCGCGGCCGGAACGTCATGTGCTCCGGCATGCAATAGACGCAACGGAGATTGCACGCGTCGGTGAGCGAGATGCGCAGGTAATCGATGTCGCGGTTATATTGGTCGAGAGGCATGGGTCAGCCCGCAGTGCGGGTGTGGTCTGGCAGCCAGCGACGCAGAGAATAGAAAAGAGCGCAACCCACGAGCATGCCGGTGAGGTAGCCTTGCGGGGCGAAAACGCAAATGAGCGCGACCCCGGCCGCCAATCCCAGCGCGAGCGGCGTGCGCGGGACCTCGCGCAGCAACAGGAGCAGGACTCCGGCCTCGACGAGCAGCACGGCGCCCAGCACGGGGGAGGGGAAGACCCTCAACGCCTCCTGAAATGCTCCGCTGAAAAAAAGTCCGGTAACCAGATAGAACGTCCCATAGATGATGACGGATCCGCCGGTGCGCGCCCCGAGCGCATAGTAGCCCGCGAGTCCACCGCAGCCGTGGCACATCGGGATGCCCCCGAACCAGGGGGACAGCAGGTTGATCAGGCCGTAGCTGCGCCCGATGCCGCGCAGGCTGACCGGCCGTTCGGGGAACAGGTCGGCGACGGTCCGCTGCGTGGCGATGACGGAATTGGAAAGCGAGAGCGGCACCTGTGGGAGCACCAGCAGGGTCAATGCCGCCAGCCATTGGTCCCAAGGCAGGCGGGCCGGTGTGGGCATCACCCAGCCGAAACCGTGGGCCAATATCCCCCAATCGATGCGATTGACCGCAGCCCAAAGAGCGCCCGCACCGACGACAAGTAAAGCGCCTGGCAGGTGATGGTGTCGTCGGAGCCATAATAGCAGAGCCACGGCTGCCGCCGCGGCAGTCCAGCCCCAGACTCCCTCGCGCCCGGCCAGGCCCAGGGCCGTGCGCGCCAGTGCGATGCCCAGTCCGGCCTGCACGCCGCGCACCACGAGCACGGGGATAAACTTTTGCAGTCGGTCAAGCAGTCCGGAGTAAGCCAGCCCCAGCATGAGCCCGCCGATCATCAGTCCGGCAAGTTGCAATTGTCCGCCCGTGGCCTGACCGGCAATGACCACCACGGCCATCGCCTTGAGCGGCTGTATCGGCATCGGCAGGCCGTAGATCAGGCCCGAGGCGATCTGGGCGAGGCCGAAGGCGAGGAAGACGCCGGCGGCGTCGAGCTTGGTGGCGAGCAATATGCCCGCGATCAGCGGCAGGTCTGTGCCGATGTCGCCGAAGGCCCCGGCCCATTCGTGCCGGTCAAAGCGCGGCTGGGTCAGGACCGACATGGCGCCTTGAACACCTCGTGGACCAAACCCGGGCGAAAGCCGGCGATATGGTCGATGGCTTCCGCTATGGCGGGCGCGAGGAGCGGGAGGCACTCGCCGATGGCGCGGGGTCGGCCGGGTAGATTGATGATGAGCGAACGGCCGCGGACCCCCGCGGTGGCCCGCGACAGGATGGCGGTCTTCACTTTCTCATAGCTGTGCATCCGCATCACCTCGCCGAACCCCGGCAATTCCTTCTCCAGCACGGCGCGGGTGGCCTCGGGCGTGACGTCGCGGGCCGACGGCCCCGTGCCGCCGGTCGTGATGATGAGAGGACACTGCTCCACATCCGCCAGCCGGATCAGGGCGGCCTCGATCTGGGCGCGGTCATCGGGCAGCACGACGCGAATCCAATCAAGCGGCTCGGTGAAATGGCTGGCCGTGACGCGCTCGATCTCGGGCCCGCTCTCGTCGGCATAGATTCCGTTGGCGGCGCGGTCGCTGAGGGTGACGCGGGCGGCTTTCATTGCTTGGTCTTTTCCACGACGCGGATGCCCCCGATGCTCATGCCCTTGTCCACGGCCTTGCACATGTCGTACAGCGTGAGGGCGGCGATGGACACGGCGGTGAGAGCTTCCATTTCCACGCCGGTCTTGCCGGTGAGGCGTGTGGTCGCACGGATAGTGACACCGTCTTGCTCCACGGTGAATTCAAGGTCCACGTGGCTGAGGGCGAGCGGGTGGCAGAGGGGGATCAGCTGGGCGGTGAACTTGGCCGCCTGGATGCCGGCGATCTTGGCGACCGTGAGGACGTCACCCTTGGGCAGGGCCCGGGCGCGGAGCAGCTCAATGGTCTTGGGCGCACAGGTGAGGCGACCCTCAGCCACGGCCTGGCGTTGCTGGTCCGGCTTGGCGCCGACATCCACCATGCGGGCGGCACCGGCGGGATCGAGGTGGGAAAAATCTTGGGGGGAGTCCATGAATCAATTGTCACCACGAAACACACGAATGACACGAAAGGAAGCCGAGAGCCAAGGATTTTGAACCGACACCAATTTCGTGTGTTCGGTGTATTTCGTGGTGGTCAATCACAGGCAATGAATTCGACGGGCTGCGCCGGGTCGAGACCGTTTGCGGGCAGTGGGACCAGGGCGTTGGACCCGACCAGTCCGCTGCCATCGCCGGAACTGGCGAGGGTCAGCAGCGTCAGTTCAGGTTGTCCGTCCACGATGGCGGCGCGGGCGGGCCAGATGGTTTGGCGAGCATCACGGGGGGGCAGGGCGCCGCCGGCAGCGAGCCGGCCCCGGAGTTGTTTCGGGATGGCATCGAGCCCGGTGGCGAATTTTTCCAGCAGCGGCGCGACAAAGAGATGGAATGTGACCCAATGTGATACGGGGTTGCCCGGCAGGGCGAAGGCGAGGCGGTCGTTTTGGCTGGCGAACACCAGCGGCTTGCCTGGGCGAAGATTCACCTGCTGGAAATGCAGCGTAAAGCCCAGGGTCGACAACAGCGGCCGGGCAAAGTCGTGATCGCCGACACTGGCTCCACCCGAAATCAGAAGGACGTCATGGGTGGGCAGCGCGGCAACGGCGGCGTGGGCGTCCGCCAGGTTGTCGCGTACATGGACGTGGCCCACGAGGTCGGCGCCGTGTCGGGCCAGCAGGGCGGCAATCAGCGCGGAATTGCTGTCGCGAATCTGCGCGCCAGCCGGGACTTGGTCCGGGGCGACGAGTTCGTCGCCGGTTACGACATGCACGCAGCGCGGACGGCGGGTGACAAGCGGAGCGGTGACGCCTGCCCCTGCGAGCGCGGCGAGTTCGGCGGGACCAAGCCGCGTGCCGGCCGCGACCACGACCTCGCCCGCCCGACGGTTCTCCCCGCGGCGCCGGATGTAGCCGGGCCCAAGGGCGGAGATCTTGACGATCTCGCCATCGCGGGTGGTGTCCTCCTGTTTCACGACCCAATCCGCCCCGGCGGGCACCGGTGCGCCGGTGAAGATGCGTACACATTGACCGGCCTCGACCAAGCCCGGGAAGGCCGCCCCCGCCTGGCTGGTGCCGCAGACGTGCAGGGGATTACCCGCCTCGGCCCGGCGCAAGGCGTAACCATCCATCGCGGAAGCATCGAAGGGTGGAGAATCGAGATCGGTGCAGGCCGCCACGCGCAGCACCCGATCGAGGCTGGCGGCAAGTGGCACCGGTTCCGCTCCGAGCTGCCGGGCGCGGGCGAGGATTTCTCGCTGGGCGTCGGCCACCGGGATCATGGGCGCTTGGCCTTGCGGCGGGTGGCCGGCTTGGCCGGCGCGAGGAAAGGGGTGAACAGGGCCTTCAGTTTCACGGGGAAGCGGCCGGCGATGAAGACGGCGTCATCGCGTGATTCCTGGGTTCTCACCTGGCCGGACTCGTGGAGGCGGGCGATCACATCGTAGCGGTTGTGCGGGATGAGCAGCTCGACGGCCTCGTTATGGTCGACGGCCAGTTCCTCGCAGCGGCGCAACAGGAGATCGAGTCCGGCGCCGGTGTGCGCGCTGATGAAGAGGGCGGTGGGATGCAGTGTCCGGAGGCGGGCGACGGTCTTGGCGTCAGCGGCGTCCACCTTGTTGAAGACAGTGATGGTCGGCTTCTCGGCGGCGCCGAGTTCACCGAGCACGGAGAGCGTGGTCGCATGGTGCTGGTCGACGTTGGGATTCGTCACATCCAGCACGTGGATCAGGAAATCCGATACCACCACTTCCTCCAAGGTGGCCTTGAAGGCCTCCACCAGCTTGTGGGGCAGGCGGCGAATGAAGCCGACGGTGTCGGTGGCGAGCAGCGTGCGGCCGTCGGGCAAAACGAACTGGCGGGTCGTCGGATCGAGCGTGGCGAAGAGCTTGTTGGCGGCCAGCACGTGGGCTCCGGTGAGCTTGTTGAGCAGGGAGGACTTCCCTGCGTTCGTGTAGCCGACAATGGCGGTGCCGGGCACCGGCGTGCGCTGGCGCTTGCGCCGCTGGGTGGCGCGCTGGGAAATGACCAGGACCAGTTCCTCCTTGAGATGGGCGATCCGGTCGCGGACCACCCGCCGGTCCTGCTCGAGCTGGGTCTCGCCTTCGCCGCCCATTGACCCCTTGCCGCGCTGCCGGGAAAGGTGGGTCCAGGCGCGGGTCAGCCGCGGCAGGGAATATTCCATCCGGGCCAGGGCGACCTGCAGCACGGCCTCGCGGGTCTGGGCCCGGTCGGCGAAGATTTCGAGGATGACCTCCTGGCGGTCGATGACGGCCAGGCCGGACTCCTTCTCCCAGTTGCGCTGCTGGCTGGGGGAGAGTTCGCTGTCGACCACGATCACATCGGCCTCGTTGGCCTTGGCGAGAGCGATGAGTTCCGTGGCCTTGCCGCTGCCGACCAAAAACTTCGGCTGGGGCTGGCGCAGGTTGATGAAGCTGGTGCCCGTGATGGTGATGTTGAGGTTCTCCACGAGTTCCTGCAATTCGCCGAGCAACTCCGCGCCCTCGCCGGGCGCCATATCGGGGGTCTGCAGGCCGATCAGCAAGGCACGTTGCACCGGTTTGATTTCGAGCGGGAAGTCGGCCATGGGTCTACAAGTGATTATCCGGAGCGTGCGGCTAGTCAACTTATGTCAGAATCACACCGGGCGGGAGGCATGCCAGTTTGTCCTCCCCCTGTGACAGTTGGCGCGGCTGATGTCCCAGTGGAAACTGCGGTCAGGGCAGCTGCCGACGGTAAACCGTCCCCGCCACTTGGAACGCCGTATGCAATTGGCAAGTCTTACGCCTATGGACCCACAAAAAATGACCGTCATGTCGCGCCAAGCCGTGCAGGAGGCGCAGAACGAAGCGCGCCGGCGTTCCCACAATGAGGTGGAAACCTGGCATCTGCTTGTCGCCCTGCTCGCGCAGGAGGGGGGTATCGTGCCCGCTTTGGTCGAGAAACTTGGGCTGACGGTCAGCGCCATGCAACTGGCGGCCAATCGGGAGCTGGAACGCGTGCCCAAGGTCTCCGGGGCCGTGGATGTATCCAAGATTTACGTGACCCAGGCCCTGAACGAGGTGCTCACCCAGGCCGAGCATGAAGCCGAGCAGCTCAAGGACGAGTACGTCAGCGTGGAACATCTGCTTCTGGCCCTCATCAAGACCGGCAAGCCGGCGGTGCTGAAGAAGTATTTCGAGAGTTTCGGCCTGGACCGGGCCAAGGTCCTGGCGGAGCTCAAGCAGATGCGCGGCAGCCAGCGCGTCACCACGGACAATCCCGAGACCACCTACGATGCGCTGGAAAAATACGGCATCGACCTCGTCGCGCAGGCGCGCAAGGGCAAGCTCGACCCGGTGATCGGCCGCGACGCCGAGATTCGCCGCGCCATCCGCATTCTGTCTCGCAAGACCAAGAACAATCCCGTGCTCATCGGCGAACCCGGCGTCGGCAAGACCGCGATCGTCGAGGGCCTGGCCCAGCGCATTTTGCGCGGCGATGTGCCGGAGGGGTTGAAGGACAAGACCGTGTTCGCCCTCGACATGGGCGCGCTGGTCGCCGGCGCGAAATACCGCGGTGAATTCGAGGAACGGCTGAAGGCCGTCCTCAACGAGGTCAAGCAGGCCGCGGGGCGGATCATCCTCTTCATCGACGAACTGCACACCATCGTTGGCGCCGGCAAGACCGAGGGCGCGATGGATGCGGGCAATTTACTCAAGCCCATGCTGGCCCGCGGGGAGTTGCACTGCATTGGAGCGACCACGCTCGACGAATACCGAAAGCATATTGAAAAGGACCCAGCATTGGAGCGGCGCTTCCAGCCTGTGGTGGTCGAGGAGCCGACGGTGGAGGATGCCATTTCCATTCTGCGTGGCTTGCGCGAGCGCTATGAACTGCACCACGGGGTGCATATTCAGGACAACGCGCTGGTGGCCGCTGCCGTGCTTTCGCACCGCTACATCGCGGATCGGTTTTTACCGGACAAGGCCATCGATCTGGTGGACGAAGCCTGCGCCATGATCCGCACCGACATGGACAGCCTGCCGACCGAGCTGGACGAACTCCAGCGCCGGGTCATGCAGCTTGAGATTGAGGAGACTGCCCTGCGCAAGGAAAAGGATGACGCCTCCAAGCGCCGCCTCTCCGAGCTGCGCAAGGAACTGGCCAACGCCAAGGAGCAGGCCACCGCCTTGCGCACCATCTGGACCAAGGAGAAGGAATCCCTCGGCCGCGTGCAGAAAGTGCGCGAGGAACTCGAGGCTACCCGGCTGGAAATGGCCAAGGCGGAGCGCAGTTATGATTTGAACAAGATCGCCGAGCTGAAGCACGGCCGCATCCCGCAATTGGAAAAGGAGCTGGCGAATGCGGAAAAGACCGGCACGGCGAAGACCACCCTCGTGAAGGAGGAGGTTTCTGCCGAGGAGATCGCCGAGATTATTTCGAAATGGACCCATATCCCCGTGACCCGGCTGATGGCCGGTGAAAAGGAGAAGCTGCTGAAGCTCGAGGACGAGCTGCACCAGCGGGTCATCGGCCAGGAGGAAGGCGTGCGTCTCGTCAGCGAGGCCATTTTGCGCGCCCGCGCCGGCATCAAGGATCCGCGCCGGCCGATCGGGAGTTTCCTGTTTCTCGGTCCGACGGGCGTGGGCAAGACGGAACTCGCCAAGACGCTGGCCGCCCAACTTTTCGACTCCGAAGCCAATCTTATCCGGCTCGATATGTCCGAATACATGGAGAAGCACTCCGTCTCGCGCATGATCGGCGCCCCTCCGGGATATGTCGGCTATGATGAGGGCGGGCAGCTGTCCGAGGCCGTCCGGCGCAAGCCGTACTCGGTCGTACTCTTTGACGAGATCGAGAAGGCGCACCCCGATGTGTTCAACGTCCTGCTGCAGGTGCTCGATGACGGCCACATCACCGACAGCCAGGGCCGCACTGTAGACTTCAAGAACACGGTCATCATCATGACCTCAAACATTGGCAGCCGCCATCTGCTGGAGGGCGTGACCGGGACCGAGATCCCGGAAAGCGTGCGCGAGGCGGTGATGGCCGACCTGCGCGCCTCCTTCCGGCCGGAATTCCTCAATCGCGTCGACGAGACGGTGCTCTTCAAGCCGCTATCGCTCGAGGAAATCGAGAAGATCGTCGGCTTGCTCATCACCGACATCAACCGGCGGTTGGCGGACAAGCGCGTCACCGTGGTGCTCGACGCCAAGGCTCGGGCCTGGGTGGCGGAAAAGGGCTACGATCCGGTCTTCGGCGCCCGGCCGTTGAAGCGCTTCCTGCAGCGCCATCTGGAGACGCGACTGGCTCGCGCCCTCATCGGCGGTGAAATCACGGAGGATTCAACCGCCACCTTCAAGGTGAAGGGTGGTGAACTTGTCTTGGAAACCTGAGCCCGACAGTTCCGTTCCGTCTCTGGTCCAATAGTGATCAACGCCCAAGCCGGTTTGTAACGTAATACGTTACAAACTGGCCTGGGATAAATGCTCGAGCAAGAGGGCGTTGATGCGCGCCGGTTCAGTCAGCGGAAGGCCGTGGGCGGCACCCGGGAGTTCAACATAGCGCGATCCCGGGATGCCGGCGGCCAAGATGCGACCGGACGTGGGTGGGGCCAAGCGATCAAGTTCGGCGCTGACGATCAGCGTGGGCAACCCGGCCAAGGCGCCCAGTTGGGGCGTGAGGTCGCAAGCACTCATGGCCCGCAGTTGCTTCATTGCCACGGGTGGCTGGTCCGCCAAGTCGTGACCGAAAAGGGGGGCGAGGCGTTCGGCCAGAGCATCCCGATCAACCGTAGCCCACTCCGTCGGGGGCAGGACCATTTGGAGGAAGGCATGGCGTCGGGATCGCCGTGGGCCGACCTGGGTGCGAAGGCCGACCCAAAGCATCCACGGGGTCAGTCGGGTGGCATCGCGACCACGACCAAACGTGCACAAGAGCGAAAGGCTTCGAACTCGCGATCGCGCCATCAGGGCCAGCTGCTGGGCGACGAGGCCGCCCAGAGAGTGACCGACCACATGGGCGGATGGCCAACCCAGCTCGTCCATAATGGCCAAGGCGTCCTCCGCCATTTGAATCACAGTGATAGGCGCGCCTGATGGCTGGCTGCCTCCCATGCCGCGGTTGTCGAAGCTCAGGCAGGTATAGTGCGCCGCGAGCGCCTCCACCTGCGGCTGCCAGCCCGCGCCGTGCACCCCGGTGCCCTGGATCAAGAGCACAGGCGGACCTGCGCCTTGTACTTGGAAAGCCAGCCGGCAAGCACGGTGTTCGATGCTGCCAGGACTAGGATTTTGGGTCATGGTCGCGGCCGATTTTTCCGAGGTGGGTAATGCGGAAGCTTTCAGCCGACTTGAGGCCGTAACCCAAAGCACGGTCAAATCCGATGTGCGCGCACCAGATAAGGCCGATTCCGAGCAGGGCCAGACGAGGCGCGCCGGTGATGCTGGCGATCAGCCCCGCGGCCAGCACGATTCCGACGGCGAGATAGTTGTGGCCCAGATTGTAAGCCGCCGCTCCGATCCGTGGACCGGCCAGATAACCGAGCATGGACAGATCCGGGGCAAGGAACAGAACCGCGAACCAGAACCAATTCAGGTGGAAATGCCAGTAGAGCAGCACGGCGATGACGAGCGCTGCGAAACCTTCGAGTCGAAGCCAGGTTCGGGCGAATGAAGTGTCCATTCGGCAAAAGTGCCGCCCAGTCGTTTAGGCGGCGATACATTTTCTTTCTTTGCGTCTTAACGGCTTTGCGTGAGAATTCATCCGCATGCCCGCCGAACCCATCCGCTATTATCATCGTGCCAAACAAGTCGTCGAGACCGAGCAGGTTTACGGCGAGAGCTGGCTGCGCTGGACCTACGGCAGCACGCTGGGGCGTTTCGCCCTCTGGCTGTTGGTGAAGCGGGCCTTCGTCTCGCGCTACTATGGCTGGAAGATGTCACTGCAGGCCAGCGCCATCAAGGTCCTGCCGTTCATCGTGGACTACGATCTCGACGTTGATGAGTTCGCGAAAAAGCCCTACGCCTTCAAATCCTTCAACGAGTTCTTTTTCCGGGCCCTGAAACCCGGGGCGCGGCCCGTGAGCCCAGGCGAGCGCATCGCCGTTTTGCCGGCCGATGGGCGGCACCTCGCCTTCCCGGTCATCGAGGCGGCGGCCGGATTCCGAAGGCTAAACCTCACAGCTTTGCCTGACGGCAGTATCGTTATTACCGATTCAAGCGGCAAGCTCTCGATCCTCGAATTCGAGCCGCTCGAAGAGGCGAAGTCTGAAAAGCCTGCGGTAAAGCCGGGTGAGACTAGGCTCGACTACACGAAGCCGAAAAAACCCGTGAAGATCACGAACACCGATATCACCAAGCCGAAAGGTTTTATTGGCTTTGATGCTCCAGGCAAGCTAGCGGTCACGC
>JBAXWQ010000111.1:0-10091 GCA_037128315.1 Opitutia bacterium
CACACCTGGCTGGCCTGGCGCAGCGCGGTCCTCACCGAAATCCAGGCCTTTCTCCGCACCGGTCATTTTCGCCCCCGCCCCCCCGGGCCTTAGTATACTATTAGTTGACATTGCCCGCACCGGGCCGTTGCACTGGTGGCATGGCTGATCTCCCCACCCCTCGCGGCCTCGCCCTGTTCGGCGGCCTGTTGGAATTGCTCTCCCCTGCCGGCCGGGCCTCGGTGCGCGCCCGCGGCGGCTATCGCAACCCCGGCGGCGCCACGCTGCGGCCCGGCACCCGGACTCCGCTCTGGAACCGCCTGGTCGCCCAGATCCGCCCGCTCCTGAAGCCGCGGGGTGAAAAGGCCCAGTTGGCCCGGCTGCTCGGCGTGCACCGGCAGGCGGTGAATGAATATTTCGTCAGCCAAACGCGCATGCCGGATGCCGAACGCACGCTGCTGCTGCTGGAATGGGTGGAGGCTCGCCGGCAGAACCGGCGGCTCAGCTGACTTTGATTGTCAACCAATAGTATACTAAGGCTTGGGTGGGGGCTTGAGCTGGATGAGCACGTTGGCCAGCGTCACCAGCCCGCCCCCGAGCAGCAGGTGCCAGGTCAGCTGCTCATTGGCATACGCGAAACCGGCCCACGCCGAGAACCAGGCCGGGAGAAACAGGGCCATCAGCGAGGCGAAGACGGGCTCGACGCAGTAGATCAGCCCGGCCTCCGTCGCCGTGATCTTCGGCTGCCAGGTGTTCATCAAAATGAACGAGCCCAGGGTGCAGAACAGCGTGAGCATGACCGTGAACGCCAGCCAGGGGCCGGAGGCCCACGGCCGGAGCAGATCCGCGGCGTGGGGGGCGGTGCCATAGGCCATGGCGGAAAAAATTACGGCTTCGGTCACAAACATCGCCAGCGAGACCGGCAGCGCCCGGTTGGCGGCAAACTCCTTGCGTTCCAGCAGAAAAATCTGGGCCATGAAGAAGATCGAGCTGAACAGCGTCTCGACCTCGCCGCGACCCAGCCGGAGGGAGTGAAAATCAAAACGCCCCAGGATGGCGACGCCCGCCAGCACCAAAACGCAGCAGAGCAGCACCACCCCCGAAGGCCAGCGGCGCAGCCGGGCCGCGACCACGACCGGGATCATGATCGCATAAAACTGGGTGAGGAACGCCGAAACAGAGGCCGAGGTGAATTGCAGCCCGTCGTTCTGCAGGAGCATCCCGCCCCCGGCCGTGAGGCCCAAGAGCAGGCCCTGGCGAATTTCCAGGCGCGTGATCGTTGTCCGGATGCGCCACAGCACCATGATCAGCACCGCGCTGGCCAGGAGGAAGCGGGGCGCGATCGTGTAGGCGGTGATGAACCAGGTGCTGCTGGCCGGCACGACCTGCTGGTGCGCCATGATGATGGCCTTGATCAGGGGAAAGCTGAGCCCCCAATACAAATTCGCCAGCAGCAGCATAAAGATGGCTCGCCGGTGGAGGGCTTTTTCGGGTGAGGGCATGCAGGGCGCGGAGCGTAGCGGCGGAGCCGGCGGCTCCAAGGGAAAAGCCAGGGGACAAAACAAAACCGCCGTGGATTGCTCCACGGCGGTTTCTTAAAGTTCGCTAAAAGCGGACGCCTTAGGAGACGTGCTTGCTGACGAGCTTGGTCATGTCGAACATGCTGACCTGCATCTTGCCATTGAAGACGGCCTTGAGGGCGTCATCGGCATTGATCATGCGGCGGTTCTTTTTGTCCTGGAGACCATTCTTCTTAATGTAGGCCCAGAGTTTCTTCGTCATTTCCGTGCGGGGCAGCGGATTTGAACCAACGACAAGCGCGAGCTTGGCATCGGGAGTTACCGGCTTCATGAAAGCGGCGTTTGGTTTACGGGTGGTTTTTTTAGCCATAGTGGTACTCTTCATAGAACTGGTCGCAGGCAATGCAACGATTTTCTAGAGGGGAATTGTATTTTTTCAGAGGGGAAAACCCGGAATTTTCCGTCAATTTTGGCTTGCGGCTTTTTTCCGTGCCACTCAAGCGCCGTCATCCACCTGCACGAACTGGCGGTAGAGGGCCGCATATGAACCGTGCTGCGCCAGCAGCGCCATGTGCGTGCCGCGCTCGATGATGCGCCCCTGATCCAGGACCAGCACCAGATCGGCATGGCGGATGGTGCTGAGCCGGTGGGCGACGACAAAACTCGTCCGGCCGGCCAGCAGCTTGCGCAGGGCCTGCTGCAGGCGCGCCTCGGTCAAGGCATCGATGGCACTTGTCGCCTCATCGAGGATGATCATCCGGGGATCCGCCAGCAATGCCCGGGTGAAGCAGATGAGCTGCCGCTGGCCGACGGACAGACCCGCCCCTTTCTCCCCCACTTCGGTTTGCAAACCCGCAGGCAGCCCCTCGAAAACATCCAGGCAATCGAGAGAGGCGGCCGCCGCCCGGACCTCGTCATCCGTGGCCTGCGGCCGGCTGAGGCGGATGTTTTCCATCACCGTGCCGCTAAACAAAACGTTCTGCTGCTGGACCATGCCCATCTGCCGGTGCAGCGAGTGGCTCGTGATGGTGCGAACTTCCCGGCCGTCGATCAACACGTCGCCGGCCATCGGCAGATAGAATTTGGCGACGAGGTTGATGATGGAACTCTTGCCGCTGCCGGTGTGGCCGACGAGGGCGACCGTCTGCCCGGGTTCGGCGGCGAAACTGATCTCATGCAGGACGGGTCGCGCCGGGTCATAGCCGAAGGTAACAGAGCGAAACTCGACCCGGGCGCCGGGCAGACAAGCTCCTGGGGCCATAGGACCAGTATCAAGAGACCGACCATCCGGATCCCCACCTCCAGGCGCCTCCCTGCTTGTCCCTTGCCGCCGGCCGGCGGTCCGCGGATCCGGCAGGGCGGTCGCCGCCGGGTCGTCCGTCCAGTCGGGGACGACATCGACGAGGCGAAAGACCCGTTCCGCCCCGGCCATGGCGATGAGCGCCTGGTTGTATTGGTTGCCGATGATGGCGATGGGGGCAAAAAACTGGTTCGCGAGCAAAAAGAAGGTGATGAGGCTCCCCATCGGCATATCGCCGTGAAACACGCGCCAGCCGCCGACCAGCAGCAGAATGGCCACAAAGAACTGGCTGTTGAGCTCCAGCAGGGGCGTGAGGATGGCGGAGGTGCGGGCCAGGGCGATGTTGTAGCGGGCGTGGTCGGCCAGCAGGCTGCGGAACAAGCCGGCATTGGTCTGCTGGCGCACGAAGCCCTGCGTGACCCGGATGCCGTTGACGGATTCGGCCAGGGTGGCGGTGACCCGACTGAAGCTCTCCTGCGAGGCCCGGGAATACCGGCTGAGCTTCACCCGGAAATGGCGGTTGAGCAGCCACAGCACCGGGGCCAGGGCCAGCACGACCAAAAACAGCACCCAGTCGCTCCACGCCATCACGATGGCGGAAAAAACCACCGAGCCCAGCTGGATGACACTCACAAACAGGACATCCTGGATGCCGGTGCGGACGGCTTCAACGTCACTGGTCACCCGGCCGATGATGCGGCCGATTTTGATGCGGTGAAAGAAGCTCATCGGCTGCCGCATCAGCTTCGCGAAAATCTCGGCCCGCAGCCCGTTGACCACCGTCTCCCCGATCTCGAGGGCGTAGCGCTGCCGAAAATGAAACAGGCCGTCGGTCGACAGCGCGAGCACGCCATAACCCGCCACCCCCAGGGCGAGGCCCGTCATATCCCCCGCGGTGATCGGTCCCTTGATGATCAGGGCCATCAGCCAGCCGAGGGCGGGGAGCTGGGCGGAGCGGATGATGGTCATGACGCCCAGCGCCATCACCTTGCCCTTGATGGGCGCCGTGTAGGTGAAGAGCCGGCGGATCAGGCCCCATTCGAGCGGCTTGAACTGCGCCTCATCCTCGTCCTCGTCGCGCGGGCGCTGGATCAGGGACTGGAGACCGGCCGCCGGGGCGGAGGGCTTCATGGCGTCCCCTCCCCGCCGGCCAGGCCGAGCATCTGGAGATCACTGACACTGACCAGCTGGAGATTGGCCACGCGCAAGTAGGGACCGGGTTGCCGCATCAGTTCCTCATGGGTGCCGCGCTGCACGATGCGCCCCTCCTCCATGACCAGAATAAAGTCCGCCCGCCGCAGCGTGCTGAGCCGGTGCGCGACGATGAATGTGGTGCGGCCCGCGATGGCCCGGTCCAGGGCCTCGAAAATCTCGTGCTCCGTCTCGCTGTCGATGGCCGCGGTCGGGTCATCCAGCAGCAAAATCGCCGGCTCGAGCAGCACGGCGCGGGCGATGGCCAGCCGCTGGCGCTGGCCGCCCGACAGGCTGTTGCCGCTTTCCCCCAGCACCGTGTCGTAGCCCGCGGGCAGCGCGGTGATGAACTCGTGCGCCGCGGCGATCTTCGCCGCCCGCTCGATCTGCTCGCGGGTGGCGTCCGGGTGGCCGAAGGCGATGTTGGCCGCAATCGTGTTGGAAAAAAGAAAACTCTCCTGAAAAACCAGCCCGATGTTGCGCCGCAAATCCTCGAGGTTGAGCCGGCGGGCATCAATCCCGTCGAGCAGCAGCCGGCCCGCCGTGGGATCAAAGAAGCGCGGGATCAGGCTCATGAGCACGCTCTTGCCCGCCCCGGTCGCGCCGAGGATCGCCACACACTGGCCGGGTTGGACGGCGAGGTTGACGTCCCGCACCACCGCCGCCGCGCCGTCGTAGGCAAAGGAGACGTGGTCGAACTCCACGGCGCCGGTCAGCCGGGGCCGGCGCAGGGCGTCCGGCGCGCTCTTCACCTCCACCGGCGCATCGAGAATCTCGAAGACCCGGCGGGCGCCGATCAGCGACTGCTGCACGCTGTTGACGATGGTGGCGACGTTGTTGACCTGGCCGGAGAACTGCTCGAGCAGGCCGGCGAAGACCACGAGCCCGGCGCCCAGGGGCAGCCGGTCGTGCGCCACGAGCCAGCCGCCGTAGCCGAGCAGCACCATCATGTTGATGCGCGTGAGGAAGCCGACGGCGGGGGAAAACAGGCTCATGCGCCAAAAGATGCTGTGCTGCTGCGTCAGCACGGCATTGTTCGCGGCCGCAAATTTTGCCTGCGCCTCCGCCTCGCGGCCGAAGCCCTTCATCACCGCGATCCCCTGGATGCTCTCGGCCAAAAGCTGGACCATCTGTTCCACGAGCGTGCGGTTGTGCAGCATCTCCGGCTGGACGCGGCGGGAAAACCAGGTCGACAGCAGCCAGAGCAGCGGGGTGGTCGCGAGGCACGCCACGGTCAGCGTCGGGCTGAGGCTGGCCATGTAGAGCACGTACGCCGTGAGCGAGATCACCATGATGACGCTTTGGATGAGCACCTGGTCGACGAACATCCGCACCGACTGCACATCGCCGGTCACGCGCGTGATGATCGAGCCCGTGGTGTTGGCGTCAAAGAAACGGAAACTCAGCTGCTGCAGCTTGTCGTAAACCTCGCCCCGCAGGTCGACCACGAGCTTTTGCTGCACCAGCCGGTTGACCGAGACAGCGTAGACGTAGTTGAGCCAGGCGCGGACGAGCGCGAACAGCAGGATCAAGCCCGCCAGCAGGGCGAGCACGTGGACCGGCGGCCAGTCCTCCGGCAGCGCCAGATGGAGCCGATTGGGCACCAGGGGCGTATGGTCGAGCCGGTGGCGGATGTAATCGATGCCCACGCCGGTGAAGCTGAGCCCGCCGATGCCGAGGGAAAGCAGCACCAGCTGGATGCCGAGCACCTGCAGGGAGTGGAGGCGGTAGCGCCAGGCCAGGCCGAACAACCGCCGCACCAGATCCCCGTTGCTGGGTTCGGCGCGAGGGGCAGCGGGGACGGAAGACATGGATTTGTACAGGTTATGCAGGCGGGTGACGGGTGCACGAAATATTTTCCCCCGCCGCGGCGAGCACCGGAAAAGCGCTTGCCTAAAACACCCCGGCCCGCAACCTGCGGGGCGTTGGGTTGGTTGTTTGTCACATTCTATCGCTACGGAGAATTATCAGGTGAGCGCCGTGTTCAGTGATGATTTGAAATCCGGGTTTCGGGGACGGGCGGTACGGCAACAGCATCAGCTCTCATCATCCAATGGAAAACAGTAAGCTCTACGTGGGGAATCTTCCCTTCGCCAGCACCGCCCAGGACCTTGAGGCCTTGTTTGGCCAAGTTGGCACCGTCAGCGTCGTTGAGATCATCTTCGACAAGTTCACCGGTCGCTCGCGCGGCTTCGCCTTTGTCACGATGGCGAATGGCGATGAAGCCCAGAAGTGCGTGGAAAAATTTCATGGCCACGAGATTGAAGGCCGGGCCCTGGCGGTGAACATCGCCCGCCCGCGTGAGGAACGCCCGCCCCGTTCGTTCGGCGACGGTGGTGGTGGCGGCGGCGGCGGTGGCTATCGCGGCGGTGGCGGCGGCCGGGGTGGTCGCGGCGGCGGCGGTGGCTATCGTGGCGGTCGCGGCGGTGGCGGCGGCGGCTATCGCGGCGGCGGCGGCGGCGAACGGGGTGGTGGCGGCGGCTACGGCCGCGAGTAAACCCTTCCCATCCAGATCACTTTCAAGGCCGGACCTCGCGTCCGGCCTTTTATTTTCCCGGTCAACCGGAGGCGGGACTTTTAGGGAATGTCTTCAAAGTCCGTTGAATCCTGTAGCGGCAGGCGTCTCTGCCTGCCGGTTCGGGGAATTCACGCAAACCCGACAGGCCGGGACGCCTGTCGCTACCAGGCCAACCATTTTGCAAACACCTGTTAGCCCCGCGAGGCGTCGTCATTGCAACCGGCAACCTGCGGCACTTAAGCATAACGTGCCCTACCTTTTTAGCCACCGGCTCAAAGCATGATGAAGAGCGCGACCGTGAAGTAGATGATCAGGCCCGTCACGTCGACCAGCGTGGCCACGAAAGGCGCGCTCGAGGTCGCCGGGTCAAAGCCCAGCCGCTTCAGGATCAAGGGCAGCATCGAGCCCATCAGCGAGCCCCAGAGCACGATGCCCACGAGGGCGCAACCGACGGTGGTCGCCACCCGCAGGGGGCTCGGGTCATAGATGTGGGAAAACCGCGACCAGATCACGATGCGCAAAAAGCCGATGCTGCCAAGGATCACCCCGAGCATGAAGCCCGCCGCCAATTCGCGCCGCATGATGCGCCACCAATCGCGCAACCGGAACTCGCCCAGCGCCAGAGCGCGAATCACCAGGGTGGCCGCCTGCGAGCCGGCGTTGCCGCCGGAACTGATCACCAGGGGGATGAACAGGGAGAGCACGATGGCCTTCGCCAGTTCGTCCTCAAAATAGCTCATCGCTGTGGCCGTGAGCATCTCGCCGAGAAACAGCACCACCAGCCAGCTTGCGCGCTTCTTCACCATCTTGGTGAGGGCGATGGTGGTGTAGGGCTCATCGAGGGCCTCGCTGCCGCCCAACTTCTGGATGTCCTCGGTGGCCTCCTCCGAGGCGACGTCCAGCATGTCGTCGGCCGTGACAATGCCGATGAGCTTGTTGTCGTGATTCGTCACCGGCAGGGCGATCCGGTCATATTTCCGGAAGACCTGCAGCGCCTTCTCGCGGTCATCGTTGGGGGCCAGCGTGGCAAAGTTGCCGTCCATGAGCCCCGTCACCTTGGTTTCGGGCGCCGACAGTAAAAAGCGCCGGACGCGGATGTCATCGAGCAGGTGGCCCTCCTCATCCGTGACATAGATCATGCTGAGGGTCTCCCGATCGAACCCATGCTGGCGGATGTAGTCGAGAGCCTCGTGAACCGTCCAGTCGGCATGCACCGCCACGTAGTCGAGTGTCATCATGCGGCCGACGCTGTGCTCGGGATAGGCGAGCAGGTCCTGCGTGATTTTCCGTTCCTCGGGGGTGAGGAGGCAGATGAGCTGCATCGCCAGATCCAGCGGTAGCCCGTTCAGAAATGTGGTACGATCATCCGCTGGCAGCTCATTGAGCAGGGCCGCCGCCTGCGGCTGGGTCAGGGTTTTCAGCAGCTTGTGCTTGGCGTCATGCTCCAGGTAAGAGAAGACCGCAGCCGTCAGTTCCTTGGAGCAGGAGCGAAACAGCATCGCCAGCTGCTCAATCGGCAGTTCCGCCAGGATGGGCGCGGCGTCCGACGGCAGCCACGGCGCCAGCCTGGCCTTGAGCGCGGCCAGATCTTTGTTCGCCAGCAGGGCGGAAATCTCCATTTTGAAACTACTGGCCAAAGGGGGCATGGCGCGACCATAGGAGTGGGCCTACCTTGGGCAACTGCTGAAACCGGATTGCGCTTGGACGCAACCTGACCGTCTGCCACCCTGCCACCATGGCCGTCCGCTTTCCTCGTATTCTCGTCGTCGCGCTGCTCACCCTCCTTGCCTGCACCGTCGGCAGTTGCCGCCGGCCCGTCACCGTCAGCTGGCAGGGCTACCTGGAAGGCGAATTCATCTACGTCGCCGCCCCGCTGGCGGGCCAACTGCAGCAGCTGCTGGTGCAAAAGGGCACGCGCGTCGAGTCCGGCGCCCCGCTGTTCGTCCTCGAGCAGAGCGCCGAGCTGGCCATGCTGCGCGAGGCGGCGGAGCGGTTGCGCCAGTCGCAGGCCAAGCTGGCCGACCTGCGAAAGGGCCAGCGGCCGAGCGAACTCGCGGCCCTGGAGGCGCGGCTCGCCCAGGCCCGCACCGCCACTGAACTTTCCGCCCGGGATTTGGAGCGGGCCACCCGGCTGCACGAGGGCACCGTGCTGCCCGATGCAGATTTTGATCGCGCCCGTCTCGCGCACGAAGCGAACCAGACCCAGATCGCCGAGACCACGGCCCAGTTGATCACCGCCCAGCTCGGCGGCCGGGCCGATGCCATTGCCGCCGCCGAGGCCGAGGCCGCCGCCGCCCAGGCCGCCCTCGACCGGGCCGGCTGGAGCGTGGCGCAGAAAAGCCAGTCCGCCCCGCGCGCCGCGCTGGTCTACGACACCCTTTACCGGCAAGGTGAATTCATTCCCGTCGCCGCCCCGGTGGTCGCCCTGCTGCCGGCCGAAAACATCAAGGTGCGCTTCTTTGTGCCCGAGGCGCAGTTCGCCGCCCTCAAGGCAGGCGACCGGCTGCAGGTAACCCTCAGCGGACGCCCCGCGCTGGAAGCCCGCATCAGCTACCTCTCGCCCAAGCCCGAATACACGCCGCCAGTGCTCTATAACCGCGAAAATCGCGCCAAGCTCGTCTTTTTGGTCGAGGCCCTGTTCGACGCCAGTGCCGCCCGCGACCTTCATCCCGGCCAGCCGGTGGATGTGACCTTGGCCAAGTAGGCTCGGCCCCCAACCGACTTGAGCAATCCGCTGCCATCTGTTGCCCTCCCCGACTACGTCATCGACGTCGCCGGTATCACCAAGCGCTTTGGGGACAAGACGGTGGTCAATGCCATCGACCTGCAGGTCCGGCGGGGCGAGATCTACGGTTTTCTCGGACCCAATGGCAGCGGCAAGACCACGTTTATCCGGATGCTGTGCGGCCTGCTCATCCCCGACGCGGGTCGCGGCACCTGCCTCGGCTATGATGTCCGCACGCAGCAGGCGCAGATCAAGCGGCATGTCGGCTACATGACGCAGAAGTTCAGTTACTATGAGGACCTGAGCATCCGCGAGAACCTGGATTTCATCGCCCGGATCTACGACGTGCCCGACCGCGCCACGGCCGTGGCGCGCAGCCTCGAGCGGCTCGGCCTGCAAAACCGCAGCCACCAGCTGGCCGGCCAGCTTTCCGGCGGCTGGAAGCAGCGGCTCGCTTTGGCCGCCTGCCTCATTCACTCGCCGCAGCTCCTGCTCCTCGACGAGCCCACCGCTGGGGTGGACCCGAAGGCCCGCCGGGAGTTTTGGGAGGAGATCCATCGCCTGGCCGCCGAGGGACTGACCGTGCTGATCACCACCCATTACATGGACGAGGCCGAGCGTTGCCACCGTCTGGCCTATCTGGCCTACGGCAATCTGCTCACCCGCGGCACGCTCAATGAAGTGCTCACCACCGCCCAGCTTTCCACCTGGACCGTGACCGGACCCGACCTGCGCGCCTTGGCGGGCAAACTGCGGACGCTGCCGGGCGTTGAACAGGTCGTGGCCTTCGGCAACACCCTGCATATCAGCGGCCGCGACGCCGCCCATCTCGCCACGGCCATCGCCAGCGTGCGCGAC
>JBAXWQ010000112.1:0-9999 GCA_037128315.1 Opitutia bacterium
GAATCTGTCGCCAACGCGCTCGAGCGCGTTGGTCTTGTCGTCGATCGCCTGGTTGAGCGCGTTGAACAGTGACCGCAGCTCAGGCAGATTGGAGTTTTCCGGCTCGATGATGCTCTCCAGTGCCATGAGCCGCTCCCGCACCGGCTGCGGCAGATTCTTCTGGCGGCAGCGTTCCATCGGTGCATCCCTCGCCTCGAGCAGCGCCCGGGATTCGGCCGACACGAACTGCATGGCCTCCCCTGCCCACTTCCCGAATTCTTTCCGCTCTGCCAGACTCACCGGCTGCGGAATGGCGGGTAGCTCGCCCGGTTTTCCCTTGGAAAGATCAACCAGCAGCGCCACGTCCAGTCCGGTGCGCTTTGACCGGCTCCGCTTTGGCGGATGCTTCTTGTCCTCCGTCCCCTGCGTATCGGCCTCGCCGCCGGCGTCCGCGGATACCTGGGCTGGCGGACGCGCCGGCGGACGGCGGCGCCAGATGCCGATGGCGTAAGCCTGGCGCGCCTCCTCCTCTGATTCCGCAACGAGCGCAAACAGCAGCGCCGCCTCGCCGAACGACGGGTTCGCCGCCACGATCGGCTTGAGCAACCGCGCCGCCTCCGCGGCCCGCCCCTGCCGAGTCAGGATGTAGGCCCGCAGGTAGTTGCCACCCTGTTGCGCCGTGATGCCGAACGGATGCACGGGCAGCGTCTGGCGGGCCACAAGGTCATCAAGCAGCGCCTGGGCCTCGTTCACCGCGCCATGCAGGGCGAGCAGGCTGGCCAGGTTGAACCGCACGTCGGGGTTGCCCGGCCAGCGCTACTCGATCAGCCACAGCCCGCAGATGGCAAACAGTGGATGGCCGGTCGCAAACGCCGCGTCGGCGAAATTTTCCAGCGCGGCTGCGGTCTGCAGCCGGGGCCGTGAGCGTATTGTGGCTAGCGCCTGCTGCGTCTGCGGCGGGTTGAGCAGCCGACGCATCGCATCGAGTGCCGCGGCCGGGCTCATTTTCACCGCCTCGATCCCGCCGATGAGTCCGGCATTCGACACCCGGAAAGCCCGGAAGCCTTCATCCACATCCATCAGTTCGAGATCGAACACCGTGCGGACTCTCTCCTCCGGGCTGGGCTGGTTGAATACCCATTCCATCTCCGGGCCGGGTGCCGGAGCGGGTGGTGCGACATCGCCGAATGGATTCGCCGGGTTAGTGGGCGCGGGCGGATTTTTGCTCACGGGCGTCGCGGACACCGCATTAAGGAGCAACAACGACGTCAGCAAAAAACGGGTGATACCTGAATGTTCAAATGCACTCATGGGGGAAGATGAAGCAAGTTTCGTGGTTCAAGAAACGTGAAAGGCTAACTGGGACTTGACCGGTGTCCGTCGTCTGCTGCTGGCGCAGTCCTGCTTTTATGGAGGACCCATACGGTATCCCGAATGGCGCAGCAAGGGGATAAGGGCCGCCCTCAAGCCACGGAACAAACAGCCCCAAGCTGGCCTGCTCAACCCAGCACCTTCCGCAGCGCCGCCCGGGCGAGGGCATTCTCCTCGGGCAGTCCGATGGAGATGCGCGCCCAGTCCAGCATCGGCGGGAAGGCCCGGGCGATCGAGACGCTCTCAGCCAGCATCGCGGCCGCCACTTCCGCGTGCGGCCGGCCCGTTTTGAAGAACACAAAGTTGGTCTGCGACTCCGCGTACGGCCGGCCCAGTTCGCGCAGGAGGGCCAGCAACTTTTCCTTTTCGGCCACAATCTTGGCCCGCGTGGCGGCGACATAGCCGTCGTCCTTGAGGCTCGCGATTGCCGCCGCAATGCTCGGATTCGTCAATGAGCCCAGCCCGTAGCGGCGCAGTTGCGCCGCGAACTTCGGCGAGGTGACACCGTAGCCGATCCGCATGCCGGCCAGGCCGTAGATCTTGGAAAATGTCCGGGTGACCACGAGATTGCGGTCCTCGCGGACCAGGCCGACCAAGGTGCGACCCGCGTAGTTGTCCGCGATGTCGAGATACGCCTCGTCCAGCAGCACAAAGGCCTTGGTCGAGATCTCTTTCACAAATTCCGCCAGTGCCGCCGGCTCGACCACCGTGCCGGTCGGATTGTTGGGATTGGCAACGTAAACGACCGAGGTCTGGTTGCTGACCTTCGCCGCCATCGCGGCGAGGTCATGCTCGAGCTTGGCGTTGACCGGCACTGGCACGGCACGCCCGCCCAGCCCCTCCACCGCGCGCGGCAATTGCAGATAACCCGGCGAGGCGTAGATCGCATCGCCTTTGAGCAGGCCATGGAGCACGCCGACTGTTTCGAGGATTTCCCCCGAACCGACGCCCAGGACGATGTGTTCCGGGGTTACGCCCTCCTTCTTGGCAATCAGTTCGATCAGCTCGTTCACTTCACCGTAGGGATAGCGCGCCGCCTTGCCGGCCGAGAGATTGCGCATCATCGCCTCGAGCGCGGCCGGCGATGGCCCGAACGGATTCTCGTTGAGCGACAGGCGCGCCTTGACCGGCACGACGGCGGCCAGCCGCTCGGGCGTCATCTGCGCCGCCATTTCCATATTCATGAGGCGGGACGACAACGCGAGCCCCGCAAGGGTGGCTCCGCTGGAAAGCAGCCACTGGCGGCGGCTGAGGGGCGTGAGGTTGGACATGGAGAACGGGGCAGGGATTAATTGGGGAGAAGCCTGATCCGTGCCATGCCCCGATACAAGCCCGTGTCCCTGACCAATTCTCATGGCATGTCTCGATCGCCCAGGAAAATCCAACCCTTACGCGGAGCCCCGGCGGGAGGTCCACCCGTCACGATCCCAACAGCAATGTATTGGAAATATGGCTGGATTGGACTTATCTTGCCGAAAGAAAAGCCCCATCGGCGTGTCACGTAGTCAATTCCATCCTCCGTCCATGAAAACTTGCTTCGGTACCTCCGGCCTACTCATCGCCCTCTGCCTCCTCCTCGCCGCCTGCAATTACGACTTCCCGCTCACCAACCAGCCCACGCGCCCCATCGAACCCGGCCTCGTCGGCAACTGGGTGAGTTATGATCAGGACGCACAGAAGATCCTGCCCATGTCCGTGCGCCGACTCGACGACACCACCTATGTCGTCTCGCTCGACGGCGATCTGTACCGGGCCTTCCACTCCGACTTTGCCGGCCTGGCCCTGCTGAGCATCCAAAATCTCCAGCCAGGCAGCGATGCGGGCAAGTACTCCTACTATCGCTACGCCCGGCAGCCCGATGGCGACCACCTGAGCCTGTGGGGCGTCAACCCCAAGGTCATCCCGGAAGGGACCAAGTCCCAGGACGAGGCGCAGAAGCTGATCAAGGCCAACCTTGCGAATCCCAAATTGTTCGTCGCCGAGATGCAGTTCACGCGGAAGAAATAGCCCTGAGCCCGCCGGCCGCCAGGACCACAGCCGCACGAGTCTTTCCCGTTGCCAAACCGATCGACCCGCGCAGCGTGCACGGCTGTAACCTGCTGTCACCATGACCCAAATTTCCCGCTGCATTTTCCTCTTGTCCGCGGCTATCCTCGCCCTGCCCCTGCCCTCGCCGGCGGAGACCATCCTGAAAAAAGACGTGGCCAAAATCTACGCGGAGATCTGCTCCAACTGCCACGGCAAGAATCTCGAGGGTGCCCAGGCTCCTTCCATGCTTGATGATGTCTGGTCGCACGGCGGGGATGATGCGAGTCTGGCCGCCCTGATCAGCAACGGTGATCTGGAAAAAGGCATGCCCGCCTTTCACGCCCTTATGACCGAGGGCGACATTCGTGCGATGGTCATCTATATTCGTGAACAGCGGGCCAATTATTCCCGCAAGCGCGTGACCCAGGACCTTCCGACCGGCATTATTACCGCGGGCGGGGAGCGTTTTCGCCTGGAAACGGTGGCGGACAAACTCGCCACGCCCTGGTCGATCGGCTTCCTCCCGGACGGCCGCATGATCTTCACCGAAAAGCCCGGGCGTGTGCGGCTCGTGGAAAACGGCCGGCTATTGCCCGCCGCCATCAAGGGCACGCCGGCAGTGCGCGATGCCGGCCAAGGCGGTCTGCTCGAGGTGGCGGTCCACCCGCAGTACGCCGAAAACGGCTGGATCTATCTCGCCTACTCCGACCCGGCGAGCGGCATGGAGGCTGAAGATCTCAGTGTCTCCGGGGTCGTGCGCGGCCTCAGCCTCACCACCCTCGTGCGGGGCCGCATCAAGGACGGGACCTGGACCGACCAGCAGACCATCTGGAAGGCGCCCCTCGAATTCTACAAGCCCGGCGGCGGCGTGCATTTCGGCTGCCGGATCGCCTTTGATCGCCAAGGTTATCTTTATTTCTCCCATGGCGAGCGGGGCGCGGGCCCGGAGGCGCAGGATCTCCACCGCCCCAATGGCAAGATCCACCGCATCCACGACGATGGCCGCATCCCGGCCGACAATCCCTTCCTTAACACCCCCGGCGCTTACCCTTCGATCTGGACCTACGGCAACCGCAACCCCCAGGGCCTGGATTTCGACCCGCGCACGGGCATCCTCTGGGAAACCGAGCACGGCCCGCGCGGTGGTGACGAGCTGAACATCATCCGCGGTGGACGCAACTACGGCTGGCCGGTCATCACCTACGGCATGAACTACGATGGCTCGGCCCTCACCGACAAGACCGCCCAGGACGGCATGGAGCAGCCCGTCATTTACTGGACTCCCTCGATCGCCGTTTGCGGTATCGACTTCTATGAAGGCAAGGCATTCCCGCACTGGACCGGCAACCTCTTCGTCACCGCCCTCGCCCAGCAGGAACTCCGCCGCATTGTCATCGAAGGCGAAAAGGTCGTCAGCCAGGAGATCATCCTAAAGGACATCGGTCGGTTGCGCGATGTCGCCAGCGGCCCCGACGGCGCCCTCTACGTCGCGGTCAACAGTCCGGACCTGATCATCCGCCTGGTTCCGGCCAAGTAATCGGAGCGAGGTAAAATCGTGGGAGCTGGAGACCTTTGATGAGGTGGAACGCGACCTCCGGGCGCGTTGGACCGGGCGTGCCCAAGGCAACCGGTCCGGAGGCCCGGTTCCACCTGATCCGACGGCAATGTCCCTGCTCAGGCTGGACCAGGCGGCGGCTGGCGGCCCTCCAGGGCGTCGATGCCGTCGAAAATCGTCTGGATATCGTCGCGGGCCATCAGGCCCTCCTGCTCCTTGACCTTGGCGATCACGGCGGCGCCGCGATCTTTCCAACCCAGCTTGCGAATGTACTCGTTCCAGACGTGGGTCTGGGCCCGCGACGGACGCAAGGCGCCGGCAAAAATCCATTCGGCGATCTCCGCGTCGGTGCCGCCCTGTGCCACCCGGGCCTCGATGTCCTCGAATTTAATGCCCAGAAATCCGCACAGCTGGCCATCGAGGCCGAAGGAGAGGCCGTAGTTGCGCTGGAAATCCTCGGGTAGCTTGCCCGCCAGCTTGAGCCGCATCTTGTCCAGCATGCGGCCCAGGTGGTGCAGGCCGCCGGCAGTCTTGTCATGGGGGGAGCGCAGTCCTTCGATGCAGGGCATGGACGCAGATTTGCAGAGGAGGCAGCCGAGGCAAGGCCGGAGGGGGCCCCTCAGCCCCGCTTCTGGTGCGGCGGAACAGCCGGCAAGATGTCCTGGCTAATCGGGCAGCTTTTCGCCGCTCGCCCAGTCCGGCCATTGCTGGGCCACATAGCGCTGCCCCGCCAATAAGGCACCGCGGATAATCGGGGTGGGGTCGCCGCTCCACAGGGCCACGAACTCCAATCGGTCAAATCCGTCCAGGGGCAGCACCCGCACCTGCGGGTGCTTGATGGCATCGGCAATGGCGATATTTACCCCCACCCCGTCGCCGTTGGCGACGTATTGCGTGATCAATTCCATGGAACTGGCCTCAATGGCCGCAGGCCATGTCACCCCCAGCCGCTTCAGTCCTTTTTGGAAAATCTGGCTGATGCTCTCGCTCGGTGGCAAACTGATCAGGAGCTCGGCGGGACGGCCGGAGGCCCACAAATCGCCGGCAACCTTGATCTTCGTCTTCTTGTTCACGAGCAGCACCAAGGGAATCTGCATCAAGCGCAGACAACGGGTTTGGGCCGGCGGGCGCCCCCGTAGGGGAATGAAGGCCAGGTCGATGTCGCGATTCCGCAAGGCCTCCTCCAACTCGGGCTGGAAACCCGAGCGGAGCGAGAGGCGTAACTCCGGGTGGGCCTGCTTCATCTGCTGGATCACCACAGGCAGATGGCTGCGCAGCACCAGTTCGGACGCCCCCACCCGCAGCTGCGGCGCCGCCTTGGTGCTGAGCCGCGCCGCCATGGGGCCAAGATTATCAAAGAAGGGGCAGATGAAAACTTTCAACTCCTCGCCTGCCGGCGTGAGTTTGAACGGGCTGCGCTCAAAAAGTTTCACATTCAGGTCTTCCTCCAGCTGCAAAATCTGGCTGCTCACCGCTGGTTGCTGGATGCCATAAGGCATGTGCCGCACGGCCGCACTGATGCCGCCATGTTGGCAGACATAGTAGAACAGTTCCAGATGATGGATGTTCATGCGCACGATCTAATGGCAGCGGTGAAGCGGTGAAGCAACGCCGTTTCCGTCCTGCCCGCGGAGCCAGGCCAAGCCATCACCCCACTCAATGGACCGTATCGGGTTTATCGATTAACGGCCCCGCGACGCCCTGCGGTATGCTGACCCCATGCTCCTCGCCGTCTTCATTCTCACGCTGCTGGTCCTGCTCGTCGCCACCGAGACCACGGAGGCCTCCTGAGATTTCCTCCACTGACTTTCTATTTCTGCCCACTCCACGCCTATGAAGTCTGATCCCGATCTACCTCGCGTCATCGCCTTGGCTGTACTGGCCGTGCTGATATTCATGGCCTGCGTCCCCGGTCACGCCGGGATGAGGTCGGAGACTGATGACCACGCGCTGCCGCCCTGCCCTAGTCACGACTGAGGGCCGGCGCCTGTGTCTCCCTACCGATCCAGTTCCACCGCGCGGCTCATCGCGCGCTGCACCCTGCTCGCAGCGGGCGACCCCGGGCAACACCTGCTGGTGCCCCCCGCGGCGATCGACCCATTGCGGGCCATGCTGGCCGCCGGGGGTGGCGGGGCCTGGTTTCGCTGGGCCCTGCGGTCGCGATGGACCCGGACCTGCCTTCGTGCCTTGGAACACCTGATGTTGCCCGGCATCAGCACCCATTACCTGGCGCGCAAGCGCTGGATCGAGTCCGTGTCCCGCCGGGCACTGGCGCGCGGCGTGACCCAGCTGGTCGTGCTCGGCGCGGGCTTCGATTCACTCGCGTGGCGACTGCATCGCGAGTATCCCGCCGTCCCTTGCTTTGAGTTGGACCATCCCGCCACCCAGGCGGCCAAGCGCCGCGCGCTGCGTCCAGCCGCCAACCTCACCTACCTGCCGATCGACTTCGGCACCGACTCCCCCGCCGCCACCCTGCGCGCTTGTCCAGCCTTCTCCCGCATCAAACCCACCCTGATCATTGCGGAGGGGCTGCTGATGTATTTCCCGGAGCAGCGTGTGACAGCGCTGCTGGGCGAACTGGCGGGATTAACCCGTCCGCCGGCGGAAATGCTTTTTTCCTATATGGCACAGTCCGCCGATGGTTCGATTTCCTTCCGCGGCGAACATACGGCCGTCCGTTGGTGGCTGCGCTGGCGCCACGAACCCTTTCAATGGGGCCTTCCGACTGCAACGCTGCCAACCTTTCTCCAGCACTGCCAGTGGCGGCTGACGGCGCAGGCAGACCATGACGTATTGCTCGCCCAGATCCTGGCCCCGCTGGGGCTCAGCGGACTCCCGCTCGCCCGCGGCGAGTGTCTCGCCCACTGCACCGCCTTCCACCAATGAAAACCGGCCTGCCCGTTAACGATCTTCACTCCCAGCTCAACCCCACCCTGGTGGCCCGAATTGAGCACCCGGATTCCACGGACCAGGTCTGCGCCGCCTTGCGTTCGGCCGTCCGGGCGGGTCAGGCCATCTCGCTCTGTGGAGCCCGGCACGCGATGGGCGGTCAGCAATTTGGCGAAGGCACCCGGTTGCTCGATCTACGCCGCTTGCAGCAACTCGGGCCGGTTGACCGGGACCGCGGACTGGTCGAGGCCGGAGCGGGAGTGACGTGGCCGGAACTCATCGCTCATTTGCATGCCCAGCAACGCGACGCCGTGATCGTCTGGAGCATCCGGCAGAAACAAACCGGGGCGGACCAGCTCACCTTGGGTGGCGCACTCTCGGCCAACGCCCACGGCCGCGGCCTGCGGATGCGACCCATCATCGACGATGTCGAGGCCTTCACCCTCGTGACAGCCACGGGTCAGGTGCTTCGCTGCAGCCGGACGGAACACGCCGCGCTCTTCCGCCTGGTCATCGGAGGTTATGGTTGCTTCGGCGTCGTGACTTCCGTGTGCCTGCGGCTGACCCCACGACGCAAGCTGGAGCGGGTGGTGGAAGTCATCACGCTTGAACACCTGGGGCCCGCCTTCCAAGAGCGAATCGCCGCCGGACACCTGTATGGCGACTTTCAGTTCGCGATCGACGCCAACTCGCCCGACTTTCTGCACCGCGGCGTCTTTTCCTGCTACCGTCCCGTGGATGAGTCGCGCCCGATGCCGGCGGAACACAAGGAGCTGGGAGCCGCCGACTGGAAGCATCTCATTCATCTCGCCCACACCGACCCCAGCCAGGCTTTTGCCCGTTATGCCGGATATTATCTTTCGACCAACGGCCAGCTCTACTGGTCTGACACCCACCAGTTGAGCATCTACCTCGACAACTACCATGAGGAGCTCGACCACGAACTCGGTGCGACCGGCAAGGCCACGGAAATGATCAGCGAACTCTACGTGCCGCGCGACCGGCTCACGGAATTCATGGCCCGCGCCGCGGCCGAAATGCGGAGCCGGACCGTGCCGGTCATCTACGGCACCATCCGGTTGATCGAGCGCGATGCGGAAAGTTTTCTTGCCTGGGCCCGGGCGGATTTCGCCTGTGTCATCTTCAATCTCCATGTCGAGCACTCCGCTGCCGGCCTCGCGCAGGCCCGGGCGGCATTTCAGGCGCTCATCGACGCGGCGCTCGCCTGTGGCGGCAGTTATTTTCTCACCTACCACCGCTGGGCCCGGCGCGACCAGGTGGAGGCGGCCTATCCGCAGTTCGGTGAATTTCTCCGGCAAAAGACCGTCCACGATCCGGAACATCGCTTGCAAAGCCAGTGGTGGCGGCATTATCAGGAGATGTTCGCCTGCCCATGACCGTTTACGAACCCGCCTCCCTGCTCACCGACGGCATCCTCGGCGCGCTCGCGGCCTGGCTCGGGTGGCGATTGTGCCACCGCCCAGTGCCGACGTGTCGGGCCACCCGCTGGTGGAGTCGCATGCTCGGCCTGACCACCGCCTCGGCGTGCCTCGGCGGCAGCTACCACGGTTTCGCACCCAATTTCCCCGCCGCCGTCGGCCACACCTGGTGGCTGGCCACCCTGTGGAACATCAACCTGCTCAGTGCGGCGATGGCCCTGAGCCTGCTGCACGAACTGGTCCCCGGGGAAAAGCAGCGTCCCTGGCAGCTGCTGATCGGTTTCAAGCTCATCCTCTTTGCCGGGGCCGCCGCCGTTTATCCGGATTTCGTCGTGGTCATCATGGACTATGGCCTGACCATGCTCGCCTGGGCTGCCGCGGCCCTGTGGCTGCGCCGCCCATGGCGTGGCTGGATGCTCGCAGCCATCGCGCTCTCCGTGGTCGCGGCCCTGGTGCAGCAAATGCATTGGGCCCCGTCCGCGGCTTTCAGCCACAACGACCTTTATCATGTGATCCAGGCTCTGGCCCTGTACTTGTTCTACCGGGCCGGGGCGGCTTTCGCCGGCCCGACCGCCTAGTGCATGTCTGCATGGTATCATTGCCCATATTCGCAGATAAAAAATCCAATGCAGCCCAACACACCCCGCCCTATCGGGCACCCCTCTCCAAGAGGGGAATCAATCCAACCTCACCGGATGATTGGGTCCCCTCTCGAGAGGGGTGGCGCACTGCGCCGGG
>JBAXWQ010000113.1:0-9816 GCA_037128315.1 Opitutia bacterium
ATCTGGCCTTCGCTGAAGATCGCGACGGTGATGATGTCACCGAGCTTGACGGTCGGCGTCTCGGCCAGGCGGACTTCATTCAAGAGCCGCGGGGTGGACTCCAAGCCCGCCTTCTTGGCGTGATTGGCCTCACCCTTCGAGGCATTCTTGGCCTTGAGGACGCCAAAGCCGAGTTGCACGGCATTGTAGCCGTCGGACTCGACCGTCTTGATTTGCACAACCGGGCACGGGCCGGCTTCGACGACGGTGACCGGGACCAGGACGTTTTGCGCGTCGTAGACCTGGGTCATGCCGATTTTTTTTCCTAATAGTGTAGCGATCATGGGCTAAGTGGTAGGTGGCCGGTGAGGGCCGTTTGTTTAGACCTACTTTAGCAAGAGCCGGGGTGAGCCGGCTGTCTGCTAAGATGGTGGGAGTGAAAGTTTAGACGTTGATGGTGATATCGACGCCGGACGGGAGATTGAGTTTTTTGAGCTCGTCGACGGTCTGAGCGGTGGGCTCGAGGATATCGATGAGACGCTTGTGGGTGCGGGATTCGAACTGCTCCATGGACTTCTTGTCGACGTGCGGGGAGCGGTTGACCGAAAGCTTCACGATGTGGGTGGGCAGCGGGATGGGACCCGAGACGCGGGCGCCGGAGCGCTTGGCGGTTTCCACGATTTCCACGGCGGACTGGTCGATGACGCGATAGTCGTAGCCCTGGAGTTTGATGCGAATGCGTTGGCCTTTCATGGCGGTATAAAGAACGAGGGTTAAAGTTAGGTACGGGCCGGGCCCTTGGCGTTGGTCTCGACGATCTTGGCGAGCTGCGAGTTGGGAACTTGCGCGAAATGGGACGGCGTGATGGACGCGCTGGCGCGGCCTTTCGAGAGGGAGCGGATGTCGGTGACGTAGCCGAAGAGCAATTCCAGCGGCACGTGCGCGGTGATGATGCAGGCGCCGGACTTGTTCTCCATGCCCTGGATCTGGCCGCGACGACGATTGATGTCACCGAGCAGGTCGCCCTGGTATTCTTCCGGCGTCGTGACCTCCACGCCCATGATAGGCTCCAAGAGGATCGGTCCGGCCTGTTTCATGGCGTCCTTGAACGCGAAGATGCCGGCCATCTTGAACGCGAGTTCGGACGAGTCGACCTCGTGGAACGAACCGTCGATGATGCGGATGATGGCATCGACCACCGGGAAGCCCGCGATGACGCCGTTGTTCGCACCCTCGAGCAGGCCATCGGTCGCCGGCTTGATGAATTCCTTCGGGATGGAGCCGCCGACCGTCTCGTTGACGACCTCGACCCCCTTGCCCTTGACGTTCGGCTCCAGCTTGATGACGACATGGCCGTACTGGCCCTTGCCGCCGGACTGGCGGATGAACTTGCCCTCGCCGTCAGCCGTCTTGGTGATCGTTTCGCGATAGGCGATCTGCGGCTTGCCGGAAGTGGCCTCGACCTTGAACTCGCGCTTCATGCGGTCGATGATGATTTCGAGGTGCAGCTCGCCCATGCCGGCGAGAATGGTCTGGCCCGTGTCCTGGTCGGTCTTGACGCGCAGGGTCGGGTCCTCGGCCACGAGGCGCTGCAGGGCGACGCCCAGCTTTTCCTGGTCGGCCTTGGAGTTCGGCTCGATGGACATCGAGATGACGGGCTCCGGGAAGGACGGCGGCTCGAGGCGAATGTCGAAATCCTCGTCGCAGAGGGTGTCACCGGTGATGACGTCCTTGACGCCGACGACGGCGCAGATGTCACCGGCGTACGCCACGTCGATTTCCTCGCGCTCGATGGCGCGCATGAGGACGAGGCGGGAAACGCGCTCCGTGCGGCGGGTGCGGGGATTGTACAGCGACATGCCGCGCGGCAGCTGGCCGGTGTAGACGCGGAAAAACACGAGCCGGCCGACAAAGGGATCGTTCCAGAGCTTGAACGCGAGACCGGCCAGCTTGGCCTTGTCGCTCACGACGGCTTCCACCGTCTTCCCCTCGGTGTCCTGGCCCTGCATGGGCGGCACATCGATCGGGTTCGGGAGGTAGTTGACGACGCAGTCCAGCAGGCGCTGGACACCCTTCTTCTTGAAGGCGGAACCCGGAATGACACCGGTAAATTGCAGCGAGATGGTGGCCTTGCGGACGCCGAGCATGAGCTCAGGGACCGTGATCTCCTGACCATTGAGATATTTCTCGGCGATGACGTCGTCGAAATCACAGACCGCCTCGATGAGTTTTTCGCGGTATTCCTTCGTCTGGGCCACCATGTCGGCGGGCACCGGGACCGTCTTGGGATTCATGCCCAGCTGGTCATTCGGGTCTTCCTCAAACATGTAGGCGACGTTCTGCACCAGGTCGATGAGACCGGAGAAATTCTCCTCCTTGCCGATGGGCAGGAAAATCGGGTGCGCGTTGGCCTTGAGCTTCTCGCGCATCTCAGAGACGGCGCGGAAGAAGTCGGCGCCGGTGCGGTCCATCTTGTTGATGAACGCCACGCGCGGGACGCGGTACTTGTTGGCCTGGCGCCAGACGGTCTCGGACTGGGGCTGCACGCCGGCGACGGCGCAGAACACGGCGACGGCGCCGTCGAGGACGCGGAGCGAGCGCTCCACCTCGGCAGTGAAATCCACGTGCCCAGGGGTATCGATGATATTGATGCGCTGCTTGATCCCCTTCCAGGGACCCCAGGAGGCGTTCCAGGCACAGGAGATGGCGGCGGCCGTGATCGTGATGCCGCGCTCGCGCTCCTGCTCCATCCAGTCGGTCACCGTGGTGCCTTCATGGACCTCGCCCATCTTGTGGACGGCGCCGGAGTAGAAAAGAATGCGCTCGGTCGTCGTGGTCTTGCCGGCGTCAATGTGCGCGGCGATGCCGATATTGCGGGTCCACTCGAGGGGAAACGGACGGTCCTTCGAATTGACGGCCGAAATCTTGGCCTTGTCGGTGACGACGGTAATGGGAATAGGAGCAACAGCAGACATGCGCAGAATTCCTTACCAACGGAGATGGGCGAAAGCACGGTTGGCCTGGGCCATCTTGTGCATTTCTTCCTTCTTCTTCACGACGGAGCCCGTGTTGTTGTAGGCGTCGATGATCTCGGCGGCAATGGCCTCGCGCATCGGCGTGCCCTTGCGGCCCGTCGCGGCGTTGACCATCCAGCGGAGGGCCAGCGATTCCTGGCGCTCGAATGAAATTTCAACCGGCACCTGATAGGTGGCGCCACCGACGCGGCGGCTCTTGACCTCGAGCTTCGGGCGGGCGTTTTCCATCGCGCCCATCAGCAGGTCGACCGGGTCGCCCTTCTGCAGCTTCTCGCTCACGCGCTCGAAGGCGCCGTAAACAATGCGCTCGGCGAGCGTGCGCTTGCCGCTCTTCATGATGACGTTGATCAGGTGCGTGACCAGGGCGCTGTTATAGCGCACATCCGGAACGGTGGGACGATGAGTGGCTCTGCGGCGGCGTGACATGGCGGCTTAAAAAGAACGAGGGTTAGGAGGCCTTGGCGGCTTTCGGGCGCTTGACGCCGTACTTGGAACGGGAGCGGCGGCGCTTCTCAACGCCGGTGGCGTCGAGCGTGCCGCGAACGATGTGATAACGCACACCGGGGAGATCCTTCACGCGGCCACCGCGCACGAGCACAATGGAGTGCTCCTGCAGGTTGTGGCCCTCGTCCGGGATGTAAGAAATGACTTCCGTACCGTTCGTGAGGCGGACCTTGGCCACCTTGCGGATAGCCGAATTGGGCTTCTTGGGGGTGCGGGTCATGACCTGCACACAGACACCGCGACGGAAGGGGTTACCCTGCAACGCCGGAGCCTTGGACTTCGCAACGACTTTGCGGCGTCCTTTTCTCACGAGTTGGTTGATGGTTGGCATGTGGTTTTATGGAAGGTGTTGAAAAGTGGAAAAGGCGCGAAACCTACCGGAGACGATGCCCCCGGCAAGCACTATTTCGCGCTTTAGGTAAAAACACGAATTTCAGAGGGAAAACCTGCTTAATTCGTGGCGTCAGGTGCCTCTGCAGTTTGGCTGCAGCGGCTGTAAGTGACGAATGGGATGGTTAGAAAAGCAGGTCGTGGAGTTGTACATCAAGAGTTAAATCAAAAAAACCTCAGAAAAGTTATTCACAATGCCGCCCTCCCCTGTCCAACCAGTCCTCAGCGGTTTGTAAAAAGCCAATGGGGCCAATTCCGTTGGCTGTTTCCAGCCCCAGCCCGCACCTCGTGACACCCATTATTGAGCGGTTTGGGCAGCTGGGAAGGGCCCCGCAACGGAACAATCGATTCGGCTGGGCCAAAGAAAAAGCCGCGGACTTTCGTCCGCGGCTTTGAAGTTGTTCGGGGTTGGACTCAGCTCGCCTCGGCCGCGGCCTTGGGCGCCTCATCCATCGGGATGTCGCCGCCCAGCGGCAGCGTGACCCGCAGCTTCTTGTAGCCCGGCCAGCCGGTGCCGGCAGGGATCAGGTGACCCATGATGACGTTTTCCTTGAAGCCCTTCAGGTGATCAACCTTGCCCAGCGTCGAAGCGTCGGTGAGGACGCGCGTCGTCTCCTGGAAGGAGGCGGCCGAGATGAAGCTCTCGGTCTCGAGCGAGGCCTTGGTGATGCCCAGCAGGATCGGCTCGGCCTCGGCGGGTTTGCCGCCGGCGGCATCGATGCGCTTGTTCTCGCGCAAGAACGCCGTGCGGTCGATCTGCTCGCCCCAGAACCACTCGGTGTCACCCGGATCGGAGATGCGAACCTTGCGGAGCATCTGGCGAATGATGACCTCGATGTGCTTGTCGTTGATCGACACGCCCTGGAGACGGTAGACTTCCTGCACCTGGCCGATGAGGAACTCGTAGAGCGCCGTTGGCCCGAGGATCTCGAGGATCTCGTGCGGATCGGCGGAGCCCTCGGTGAGATGCTGGCCCTTGTGGACGACGTCGCCGGCCTGCACGATGATGTGCTTGCCGTGCGGGATCAGGTGCTCCTCCTCGGAGCCGGATTCCTCATGGCGGACGACCAGCTTGCGCTTGCCGCGGATCGAGCCCTCGAACGACACGACGCCCTCGATGCGGGCCATTTCGGCCGCTTCCTTGGGGCGACGGGCCTCGAAGAGCTCGGCCACGCGCGGGAGACCGCCGGTGATGTCCTTGGTGACGGACGCCTGACGCGGCGTCTTGGCGAGCAGCGCGCCGGGGGTGATGATGTCACCCTCGACAACGGACACCTGGGCGCCGGTCGGAATCGAGTAGGCGGCGACCGGCTTGCCATGGTCGTCGCGGACTTCGATCTGCGGATTGAGGTCTTCCTTGTGCTCGATGACCACGGTCGCGATGCGGCCGGTGGATTCGTCGAGTTCGCGCTTCACGGTCACACCCGGGATCATGTCCTTGAAGTGGAGCGTGCCGGCCTTCTCGGAGAGGACGGGAATGTTGTAGGGATCCCACTGGGCGATCGTCTGGCCCTTGGTGACCTTCGCCGCGTCGGTGACGGAGAGGAAGGTGCCGACGACGATCGGGTAGGACTCCAGCTCGCGATCGTTCTCGTCGATGATCTGGAGCGAACCGGTCTTGTTGAGGACGATGTTGAAGCCCTCGGCGGTCTGCACGAGGCGCAGGCCGCGGTATTTGACGATACCGGAGTTGCGCACCTTGATCTCGGGGTTCTTCGAACCGGCCGAGGCGACGCCACCGATGTGGAACGTGCGCATGGTGAGCTGGGTGCCCGGCTCGCCGATGGACTGGGCGGCGATGATGCCGACGGAGTCACCGATCTTCGCGACCTTGTTGGTGGCGGGATTGATGCCGTAGGACTTGGCGTCGATGCCCTGTTCGCTCGTGGAGGTGAGCGGGGACAGGACCTTGACGCGCTCGATGCCGGAATCCTCGATGCGCTTGGAGCACTCCTCCGTGATGAGCTCGCCGGAATCGACCAGGGTCTTGGTCGGGTTGAGCGGATCATAGACATCATCGGCCGAGAAGCGGCCCACGATGCGCTCGGCCAAGGTGACCAGCATGGTTTCGCCTTCGAAGATGGCCTTCTTCCAGATGCCGTCGCGGGTGCCGCAGTCTTCCTCGGTGACGACCGCGTCCATGGCCACATCGCAGAGCTTGCGGGTCATGTAGCCGGCGTCGGCCGTCTTGAGGGCAGTGTCGGCAAGACCCTTGCGGGCGCCGTGGGTCGAGATGAAGTATTCCAGCACCGTGAGGCCCTCGCGGAACGAGGACAGAATCGGGCGCTCGATGATCTCACCGGAGGGCTTGGCCATGAGGCCGCGGAGACCGCACAGCTGGCGAACCTGCTGTTTGTTACCGCGGGCGCCGGAATCCATCATGATGTAGACCGGGTTGACCTCGGGCTTGCCGTCGTTGTTTTCCAGCTTCGCGAAGACCGCCTTGGCGATGCGGTCGGTGGCGCCGGTCCAGATGTCGATGATCTTGTTGTAGCGCTCGCCGGAGGTGATGATGCCCTTCTTGTACTGGGACTCGACCTCGTCGACCTTCTTGCGGGCGTCGTGCACGATCTCCTTCTTGTTCTCGGGGATGATCATGTCGTCGATCCCGATCGAGATACCGGCCTGCATGGCGGTCTGGAAGCCGAGTTCCTTGAGGCGGTCGAGCGTCTCGACCGTCACCCGGTCGCCGGCGACCTTGTAGGTGTTGAGGATGAGATCGCCCAGCTTGCCCTTCGGCACCGGGAAGTTGATGAAACCAAGCGCGGGCGGCCAGATCTCGTTGAAGATCACGCGGCCGACGGTCGTGCGGAGCACCTTGCGCTCCTTGTTGCCGAACACGGTGTCCTTCTTGAAGTCCGGATTCGGCACCTCGATCCAGTCGTGCATCTTGAGGGCGCCGTCCGCCTTCGCGTACAGCACTTCATGGAGGCCCGAGAGCAGCGGCACGCGGACGCCCTTGGCGGGCTTGGTGCGCGGCTCGATCGTGAGGTAGTAGGCGCCGAGGACGATGTCCTGCGACGGGGTGAGGATCGGCTTGCCCGAGGAGGGCGAGAAGATGTTGTTCGTCGACATCATCAGGAGCTTGCACTCCAGAATGGCCTCGAGGGACAGCGGCACGTGGACGGCCATCTGGTCACCGTCGAAGTCCGCGTTGTAGGCGGTGCAGACGAGCGGGTGGACCCGGATGGACGAGCCCTCGATGAGCACGGGCTCGAAAGCCTGGATCGAGAGGCGGTGGAGCGTCGGCGCGCGGTTGAGCAGCACCGGGTGGCCCTTGGTGACTTCCTCGAGGATGTCCCACACCTCGGGGGACTTCTTCTCGATCATCTTGCGGGCGCCGCGCACCGTGTGCACGAACCCGAGTTCCTTGAGGCGGCGGATGATGAACGGCTCGAAGAGGACGAGGGCCATCTTCTTGGGGAGACCGCACTGGTGGAGCTTGAGCTCCGGACCGATGACGATGACCGAGCGGCCGGAATAATCGACGCGCTTGCCGAGCAAGTTCTGGCGGAAGCGGCCCTGCTTGCCCTTGAGCATGTCGGAGAGCGACTTCAGGGCGCGGTTGCCGGCACCCGTGACCGGGCGGCCGTGGCGACCGTTGTCGAACAGCGCGTCGACGGCCTCCTGCAGCATGCGCTTTTCGTTGTGGATGATGACGTCGGGCGTCTTCAGCTGCATCAAATTCCGCAGGCGGTTGTTGCGGTTGATGACGCGGCGGTAGAGATCGTTGAGATCGGAGGTGGCGAACCGGCCTCCCTCGAGCGGCACGAGCGGACGCAGGTCCGGCGGGATGACGGGGAGCACCTCGAGCACCATCCACTCGGGACGGGACTTGGAGCTGATGAAGCCGCCGATGACCTTGAGGCGCTTGGAGAGCTTTTTCTTGATCTGCTTCGAGCGCGTGGCGCGCATCGTCTCGTGCAGCTCGGCCACGACGGCCGGCATGTCGATCTGGATGAGCACGTCGCGGACGGCCTCGGCACCCATCTTGGCGGTGAAGGCATCGGCGCCGTATTCGTCAATCGCCTGCTGGTGCTCGGTCTGCGTGAGCAGCTGCTTGAGCTCCAGCGGGGTCTTGCCGGGATTCGTCACCATGTAGTTCTCGTAGTAGATGACGCGCTCGAGCGAACGGGCGGTCATGTCGAGCAGGAGGCCGAGGCGGCTCGGCATGCTCTTGAGGAACCAGATGTGGGCGACGGGGACCGCGAGCTCGATGTGGCCCATGCGCTCGCGGCGGACGCGGGCAATGGTCACCTCGACGCCGCAGCGATCGCAGACGACATCCTTGTACTTGATGCGCTTGTATTTGCCGCAGGCGCACTCGTAGTCGCGCACCGGGCCGAAGATCTTTTGGCAGAAAAGACCGCCCGGCTCGGGCTTGAAGGTGCGATAGTTGATCGTCTCCGGGTTCTTCACCTCGCCCTTCGACCAGGACCGGATGGTCTCGGGCGAAGCGACGGTGATGGATACGTTGTCAAAGGGGTTCTCGTCCGAACCAAGGACGGACCGGACTTCTTCACGGGCGTGTTCAGTGCTCATTGCGATTTTGCTCCCAGAATAATGTTAAAGGTTAGCGACTGCCGCCGAGGGCTTCGCCGAGCGCGGTGCGCTTGGCGAGTTTGATGTCGAGGCCGAGGGCCTGCATTTCCTTGACCAGCACGTTGAACGATTCCGGCGTGCCGGCGCTCAGCGTATTGTCGCCCTTGACGAGCGACTCGTAGATCTTGGTGCGGCCGTTGACGTCGTCGGACTTGACGGTGAGCAACTCCTGCAGGGTGTGCGCGGCGCCGTAGGCCTCGAGGGCCCACACTTCCATTTCGCCGAAGCGCTGGCCGCCGTACTGGGCCTTGCCACCCAGCGGCTGCTGGGTGACGAGGGAGTAAGGACCGACCGCGCGGGCGTGGATCTTGTGCGACACGAGATGGTTCAGCTTCATCATGTAGATGTAGCCGACGACCACTTCCTGATCGAGTTTCTCGCCGGTGCGACCGTCATGCAGCGGGGACTTGCCGGTGGAAGGCAGTTTGGCCTCCTTGAGGTAGCCGCGCACCTTGCTCTCGGGGATACCGTCGAACACGGGCGTCGCCACCTTGATGCCGAGCTTTTTGCAGGCCCAGCCGAGGTGGGTTTCAAGCACCTGCCCCACGTTCATGCGCGAAGGCACGCCGAGGGGGTTCAGGCAGATTTCGATGGGCGTGCCATCGGGGAGGAAAGGCATGTCTTCCTCGGGCACGATCTTGGCGACCACACCCTTGTTGCCGTGGCGGCCGGCCATCTTGTCACCGACCTCGAGCTTCTGCTTCGTGGCGATGTAGACCTTGACCTGCTTGATGACGCCGGGACCGTTCTCGTCGCCGGTCTCGATGGTCGCGACCTTGCGCTCGCGGTCGCCTTCCAACTCGTCGAACTTCGACTGGAAGGAGGCGATGATCTCCATGATCTTGATGCGGACGGGGGAAGGATCGATCTCGATGTGCTTGGCGACGGCCGCCAGCTTGCGCAGGAGCGTCTTGGTGATCTTGCGGTTGGCCGGGATGATGATCTCCCCGGTCTGGCCGTTGATGACGTCGAGCGGGATCTTCTCGCCGAGGAGGATGTTGGAGAGCGCCTCGGTCAGCTGCTCGCGCAACTTGTCCATCTGCGTCTTGTAGTCTTCCTGGATCTGCTTCACCTGGCGGCGGCGATCCGACGGGGACAGGCGGTCGCGCTCCGCGTCGAGGCGGCTGGTCGAGACCTTCACGTCCATGATGATGCCGTTCACACCGGAGGGCACGATGAGGGAGGTGTCCTTCACGTCCGCGGCCTTCTCGCCGAAGATGGCGCGGAGGAGCTTTTCCTCGGGAGCCAGCTCGGTCTCGGACTTCGGGGTGATCTTGCCGACGAGGATGTCGCCGGGCTTCACCTC
>JBAXWQ010000114.1:0-9726 GCA_037128315.1 Opitutia bacterium
GCATGCCGCCTCATCCCTGGCCTTCTTTGCCTATGGCTCGATGAGCTCGGCGATCGCGATTGAAGCCACCTACGGGCTTTGCACCGCCCTCGCCTTCATGCCGATCTTCGACCTGTTGGCCCGCGCCACTCCCAAGCATATCGCCGCATTCGGCTATGCCCTCATCTTCAGCCTGGGCAGCCTCTCGGTCTCGGGCTCGGACCTCATGGGTTCGTGGATCTTCGAGCAAATGGGCCGCAGCTTCACGGGCATGATCCTGCTGAATGCCGGCACCTCTGCTTCCGTGCTCCTGGTCATTCCTTTTCTGCCTCGTCTGCTGGTCTCTCACCGGGATGGCGAGAGTCCGCCGATCGAATAGATCCCCACTTCTGCTGGAAAGCATGGGGCAAGCCAACGGACTTGTTAAAGCCGTCCGCCCGGACGGGAAGAAAGCGGGACAAACGCGCCTCCCGACATGACCCCAGAGTGTAAAAAACTGGAGCCGCTTGTCGGATTTGAACCGACGACCTACTCATTACGAATGAGTCGCTCTACCAACTGAGCTAAAGCGGCGAAAACAGGAGCGGCATTCCGGTCTTTTGCCTCCGGCGAGGCAAGCATTTTGTCATGCGGTCAGGCCCAATGCCGCACGGCCCAGAGGGAAAGGACGCTGACGACCAGCCAGAGGGCCAGGCCATGCGCGAAAGGACGCCACCCCACGGACTTGAGCATGCCAGGCGAAAGGCTCGCCCCGATCAGGAACAAGGTAACCGCGAGCCCGGCTTTTGCCGCCTGCGCCAACCAAGGGTAAAGCGGCCGGCCGGCGGGCACAAATGACGCCACGGCGGAGGCCCCGACGAAGAGGAAAATAAACCACGGCAGCGCCGCTTTGCTGCCCGGCTTGCGCACCAGCAACGCCGCCCCGGCCACCAGGGGCAGAATCCACAGCGCGCGCGCCAGTTTGACTGGTACAGCAACGGCCAGCGCCTCCGGCGAGTAACGGGCCGCGGCGCCGACCACCGAGCTGGTGTCATGAATGGCAATCGCCGCCCAATAGCCGAATTGCTCCGGCGAGAGGGCCAGCCAATGACCGATCCCGGGGAAGACAAATAGCGCGACGGCGTTGAGCACAAACACGCAGCCCAGGGCCACGGACATTTCGCGCGGCTGTGCGCCCAGGACCGGGCCCAGCGCTGCGATCGCACTACCGCCGCAGATGGCGGTGCCCGTCGAGATGAGCTGGCCCGCCGTTCGCTCGACCTGCAGCCACCTCGCGAGCAGCAGCCCAAGCGCCAAGGTGGCAATCAGGGAGCCCGCGGTGATCAAGACCCCGGTGGAGCCGGCCGTGATGACCGCGCTGAACTGGATGCCAAACCCCAGGCCCACCACCGAGCCCTGCAGCAAGTATTTCTGCATCCGGGCGGCGCGGATCACGTCCGTCCGCCCAATCAGCAGGGCGAAGAGCAGGCCGGCGCCCAGCGCCACCGGCGGCGTAATCGCGGGGCAGAGGCAGGCCGCAGCCAGCAACCACAGCAAAATAATTTTCCAAGGGGCCTCCTCCATCGAGAAAGGTTGCCAGTGGCGCTAATTCTAATCCAGTCGAGAAAGATAATTCTTTCGCCCATCGTGAAGACAGAACTATTCGGCTATTCCCTGCCCGAGCACCTGATCGCCCAAAAGCCGGCCGATCGGCGCGATGCGTCCCGTCTGCTGGTCGTGCACCGGTCGACCCACCGCGTGGAACACCGGTATTTTCGCGACCTGCCGGATTACCTCCAGGCCGGCGACTGCCTGTTCCGGAACAATGCCGCGGTCATTCCCGCCCGGTTGCATGCCAACCGGCCGACCGGCGGACAGGTTGAGTGCCTGCTCCTCCGGCCTTCGCTGAGCCTACGGCCGGCAGGTCGGCCTGCCGATAAGCCGGACAGTCATCGCGAGGGCAGCACAGCTGTCCGTGGCGATCCAGCTGGATTGCTTCGTAGCCCGCCACAGCGGGATCCTCGCAATGACACCCTGGATGAATGGTGGTGCCTGTTGCGACCAGGCAAGAAGTTGCCCGTAGGCGCCACCTTCGGGCAGGCCGGTATTTTTACCGGGACAGTTCGGGAGAAAACCTCCGATGGACTGGTGCGCGTCGCATTCACGACAAATGAGGGCAACATCCTCGACGTCGCCAATCGCGTCGGCGAGATGCCCCTCCCGCCCTACATCGCCGGGCGCGCCACCGCCACGGAACGCAAGATCGACCGCGAGCGCTACCAAACCGTCTACGCCGACCGCGGCCATCAGGTCGCCGCCGCCGCGCCCACCGCCGGCCTGCATTTCACCCCGGAACTGCTGGCCCAGCTGACCGGCGGCGGTATCAAATTCGCCGACCTGACTTTGCATGTGGGTCTCGGGACCTTCCGCCCCATCGCCACGGAGAACGTCGAGGACCACGAGATCCACCGGGAATTCTACGAGATTCCGGCCTCCACCCAGCGGGCGTTGTTCAGCCCATCCGGCCGGCGCATTGCCGTTGGCACAACCTCTGTCCGCACCATTGAGGATTTCCTGTCGGCACATACGGCGCCAACCGCCCAGAGTCTTTCGACTGGGTCACTCCATTTGGCCGAAGCCAGCATCTTCATCCATCCACCCCGCATGATGCGCGGGGTCGATGCACTGATCACCAACTTCCACCAACCGCGCTCCACCCTGCTGTGTCTGGTCGCGGCCTTTCTGGCCCCAGGGTCGACCGATGGCGTACCCTGGCTGAGAGAGATCTACGCCGACGCCATCGCCCGCGAGTACCGTTTCTTCAGTTACGGCGACGCCATGCTGATATTGTGAGAATCGCGTGTCGCCGCACTCTCCAGTTGCAACCCAGGGCAACCTGGCTACCCGTATTCGCTCCACTGCAACCCAATCCACGTCGTTCATGAAAAAATTCATCGCCCTGCTTGCCGTCCTATCTCTCGCCCTCACCGCTTCCCGCGCCGGGGCCGAAACCTATGCCATTGACCCCGTGCACTCGAGCGTGGGCTTCAGCCTCCGCCACATGGTCTCGAAGTTCACCAGCAGCTTCACCAAGGTCACCGGCTCGATCAGCTATGATGCCGCCACGCCCGAAAAGAGCAGCGTCGAGGCCACCATCGACATCGGCTCCGTGAGCACGGCCAACGAAAAGCGCGACGGCCACCTCAAGACCCCCGATTTCTTCGATCTGGCCAAGTTCCCGACCGCCACTTTCAAGAGCAAGTCCTGGAAGAAGACCGGCGAGACCACCTTTGATGTCACCGGCGATCTGACCATCAAGAACGTGACCAAGGAAGTCGTCCTCAAGACGGAACTGGTCGGCAGCGGCCCCGGCATGGGCGGCGCCACGCTCCTGGGCTGGGAAGGCAAAACGACGCTCAAGCGCTCGGATTTCGTGGTCGGTCTGGATAAATTCCTGCCGGTGCTGGGCGACGATGTCGCCATCACGGTCGGCATCGAGGCCAGCCACAAGCCCGCCGCCCCGGCCACCCCCGCCGCCAAGTAATCGATTACACTCCCTTCCCCTTTTCAGGCCGGCGGCAACGCCGGCCTTTCTTTTTGCTTCCAGTCTGGCTAGGGTGAGTTTGCAAAATATGAAACCCTTGCGTTCCCAGCTGTAGGAGGGGCTTTATGCCCCGATTCTGCAGGTGGGATATGATTCCATCGGGGCATAAAGCCCCTCCTACAGCTTTTGAATACACGCCCAAATCTGAATATCGTGAGCCCAACGGACCTACAATCGCTGATCGAGGACGCCACCTTCGACTACACCATGGGTGAAACCGAGTCGGCCCTGACCAAGCTGGCCCGGGCCACCTCGGCGGCACCGGCGGCATTCGAGGCCTGGCATGCGAGCGCCGAAATCAATTTTTCGCTCCGCCGTTTTGATGACGCCCTGTTCGCCGCCGAAAAGGCCCACGCGCTTCGCCCGGACGACCTCTTCATCAACACCACGCTTTCCCGCATCTGGATGGAAAAAGGCGACAAGGCCACGGCCGAAAAATTCGGGGCCCAAGCCAAAATCCAAAGCTGGAAGGACCAGCTCAAGAACCCCGAGTCGGCGAAGGACGGACTCTGAGCCGAAGTGCGGTTTTCTGCTGTAGGTCGGGGTTTACCCCCGACATGTCGGGCCTAAAGCCCGACCCACAACGTACATGTGGCAGACCCGTTGACAGCCGCCAGCGCCCGCCCCTAGCCTTGGCCCATGGATCGTCCCGCCTACCTGCTCGAATTCGAAAAGCCGCTGCGCGAGCTCGAGAAGCAACTAGAAACCCTCCACCAGCAATCACTGGAGAACAACATCGATATGGCCACCGAGCTGGCCACGATCGAGGCCAAGATCGATACGACCAAGCGGGACATCTATACCAATCTGACCCCTTGGCAGCGCGTGCAGGTCGCCCGCCATCCCAAACGGCCCTATGCCCTCGATTATGTGGCCGCCCTGTGCACGGATTTTCAGGAGCTCCACGGTGACCGCCAGTTCAATGACGATCGCGCCCTGGTGGGCGGCACCGCCTTTTTCGAAGGCCGGCCCGTGATGATCATCGCGCAGCAAAAGGGCCGCGACACCAAGGAGAACATCATCCGCAATTTCGGCATGCCCCAGCCGGAAGGCTACCGCAAGGCGCTGCGCCTGATGAAACTCGCCGAGAAGTTCGGCCTGCCGGTGATCTGTTTCATCGACACCCCCGGCGCCTTCCCGGGCGTTGAGTCGGAGGCCCGCCATGTTTCCGAGGCCATCGCGGTCAATCTCCGCGAGATGGCCATGCTCAAGGTCCCGTCGGTCGCCATCATCGTGGGCGAAGGCGGCTCGGGCGGCGCCCTGGGCATCGGCGTCACGGATCGGGTCCTGATTTTCGAAAACGCCTACTATTCGGTCATCTCCCCCGAGGGTTGCGCCGCCATTCTCTGGAAGGACCGGGCCAACGCGCCCATGGCCGCTGAGGCCTTGAAGCTCAATGCAGCCAACCTCAAGGACCTCGAGGTGGTGGATGAGGTCATCCCGGAACCGCTGGGCGGCGCCCACAACGATCCGGCGACGGCAACCGCCGCCTTGAAAGCCGCGCTGGTGCGGCATCTGGGCGAACTGACCGCGAAGAACACCGAGAAACTGCTCGACGACCGCTACGCGCGCTATCGGGCACTCGGCGAGTATCGGGAATCAGCCACGCGGCCGGTGTGAGCGGCAAATTGCCATTTTAGTGGCGCCACTTGCTACGCTGTAGGAGGGGCTTTATGCCCCGATCGGGCAACAGTTCCTTTTCGAGCGTTCAACATCGGGGCATAAAGCCCCTCCTACAGTTCGTCTCAGGCAATGAACGAGTAATCGTACGGCTTGCGCATTTCCCGGCTCACATAGCCGTTGGCTTCGGCGGCATGCTCTCCCGTGAATTTTTCGGCAGCGGGGTCCCAGGTCAGCTTGTGCCCGGTCCGCATCGCAATGGCGCCGAGGTGGCACATCGTGGCCGAGCGATGCCCGGTCTCGACGTCGCAGATCGGCAGCTGGCGGGAGCGCACACAGTCGAAGAAATTTTCCATGTGGTTTTTGCTCTGGTACAGGTGCACGGCATTCTCCGGCAGCGGGGTCTTCAGGAGTTGGGGATCGCTGGCCTTGATCTCGTCGCGGTTGACCCAGATCCAGCCGTCGGTGCCCTCGAAGCGGATGCCGTTGCGCTGGCCCTCCTTGTTGACGACGCCGCCGTAGACCGTGTCATCGACGGTGGTCTTGATGTGCAGCCCCACCCCGTTGGCGTAGGTGTATTTCACTTCGTATTCTGAAAAAGTGGTGTAGCCGCCGGGAATGGGTTGGGCCAGGACCTTGGCCTCGGCCTTGGTTGGTGCCAGCAAGCCGATGGCCCAGTAGGCGATGTCGTTGTGGTGCGCGCCCCAGTCGGTCATGGTTCCGCCGGAATATTCATACCAGAAACGAAAAGTGGCATGGCAACGTTCCTTGATGTAGTCGGTCGCCGGCGCCTGCCCCTGCCAGAAATCCCAGTTCAGGCCCGCGGGCACCGGGGCAGTCTTGAACGGACCGTCACGCAAGCCCGCCGGCAGCCAGACCCGGGCCTGCTGGAGCTTGCCCAGCCGGCCATTGCGGACCAGTTCACAGGCCAGCCGGAAACGCTGCGAGCTGCGCTGCTGCGTGCCGGTTTGCAGGACCGCGCCGTTGTCGCGGACCGCCTTGATGATGTGGCGCCCCTCATCGATCGTCAGGGTCAGCGGTTTTTCCCCGTAGACATCCTTGTGGGCCCTGGCGGCGGCCATGTTCACCAGGGTGTGCCAGTGATCCGGCGTGGCGTTGACGATGACATGAATGTCATCCCGGGCCATGACCTGGCGGAAATCAGCATAGATGGTGGGAGCGGCCTTGCCTTCGACCGTGAATTTCGCAGCGGCTTCAGCGGCATGGGACGCATCGACGTCGCAGACGGCGAGGATGTCGCCAAACAGGCTGGCATTCGCCGCGTCCCCCTTGCCCATCCCACCGCAACCCACGAGGGCGATGCCCGGCCGGTCATTGGGGCCAAACCGCTTGGTGGGCTCGGCCGCCAGCAACTGCTGGCGCTCGACGAACCAGAGCGGCAGGCCGGTCATGGCGGCAATCAGGCCGCAGCGCTGGAGAAAAGCGCGACGCGAGATATTAAAACTTTCAATCGGGGCAGTCGCCGCAGACTCGCGGCTGATTAGGGGAGATTTCATAAAGGGTATCAACCGACCGGGCGCGAGAATGCCTTTCCCCCACAGCCGGCGGCAAGACCTAAGAAGACGTGAAAGCGGGCGTTCTCGCCCGCGTCGCAACCGGCGGTGCGTTATGACCGGCGTGGCTCCGTACCGAACAAGATACGCTCCGCTTTGAGCAATCGATGAACAGCACCAGCGGAGAACTGCGACCATATTGACGCCCATTCATGAATCAGGCCACTTCTGCCGTGGCCCGGTCCCACGCACCGAGCCAGGTCCCGCCACCATCCCGCAGCGCCTTCCGCGCGGAAGAGGCGGGTTTTTTTATGGCCCGGCCGGCCGCTCCAACCCTCCACTAATCCGACCATGGCCCTATTGACCGCCCCGGAAAAGACTCGGATCGACGCCCGCTACTTGCCGCCGGGCGCCGGCGACAAGCGCTTCAAGATCCTCGAGGCCCATATCAAGAAATTCCAGCACCGGCAGGATGCCCTCATCGAGGTGCTGCACAAGGCCCAGGAACTCTTCGGCTACCTTGAGGATGACGTGCTCCGTTACGTTGCCGTCCAGCTCAAGCTGCCGGCCAGCCGCGTCTACGGGGTGGCGACGTTCTACCATTTCTTCACCCTCAAGCCGCAAGGTGAGCACACCTGCGTGGTGTGTCTGGGCACCGCTTGCTATGTCAAAGGGGCCAACAAGGTCCTGGCGGCCGTCGAGCGCCTCGCGAAAATCAAGGCCGGGGCCACGACCCCGGACAACAAGCTGTCCCTGCTCACCGCCCGCTGCATCGGCGCCTGTGGCATCGCCCCCGCCGTCGTGTACGACGGCACGGTCACCCCGCGCCAGACGCCGGAGACGGCGGCGGCCCAAATCAACCAGTGGGTGCAATCATGACCCTGAATGACCTGCAGCAAACCAAGGAAACGGAAATCGCCGCGCGCAAGAAAATCGTGCTGCGCTGCTGCCTGGCCGCCGGCTGCACGTCGTCGGATTCCAAGGGGGTGAAGGAACAGCTGGAAAAAGCCGTCGCGGCGGCCGGTTTGCAGGCCGAGGTCGAGGTCCGCGGAGTCGGCTGCATGAAACTCTGCTGCGAGGGCCCGCTCGTGCAGGCCGATCCGCCCAACGCCCTCTATGTGCGGGTCACGCCCGCCAACGCCCCCGCCATCATCGCCGCCCTTCAGGGCGGCCCGCCCACCCTGGCGCAGGCCGATCCGCACGCCCCGTTCTTCAGCCTGCAGAAATCGATCGTGCTGACCAACTGCGGTGTCATCGATCCCGAGCGCATTGAAGCTTACATCGCGGCCGATGGCTACATGGCCTTGCATGAAGTGCTGGCCGAAATGACGCCCAAGGATGTGGTCGACACGGTGGTCCGGAGCGGACTGCGGGGCCGCGGGGGCGCCGGGTTCCCCACCGGGATCAAATGGGGCACAGTGGCCAAATCACCCGGGGCCAAGAAATACATCATCTGCAACGCCGACGAGGGTGACCCGGGGGCGTTCATGGATCGCAGCGTGCTGGAGAGCGATCCCCACAGCATCCTCGAGGGGATGGCCATCGCCGCCTACGCGGTCGGGGCGGATCAGGGCTTCATCTATGTCCGTGCCGAGTATCCCCTCGCCATCAGCCGCCTGCACACCGCCATCCGGCAGGCCAAGCGGGTGGGCCTGCTCGGCAGCGGGATCTTTGAGTCGCCCTTCAACTTCAACATCGACATCCGCATCGGCGCCGGCGCGTTTGTGTGCGGCGAGGAGACCGCCCTGATGGCCTCGGTCGAGGGCAAACGCGGCACCCCGCGCCCCCGCCCGCCCTTCCCGGCCGAGCGCGGCCTGTGGGACTGCCCCACCCTTATCAACAATGTCGAGACCTTCGCCAACATCGCGCCGATCCTGCGCCAGGGCGCGGACTGGTTTGCCGGCATCGGCACGGAAAAGAGCAAGGGCACCAAGGTCTTCGCCCTCGCCGGCAAGATCCAGCACACCGGCCTGATTGAGGTGCCGATGGGCACCCCGCTCCGCACCATTGTCGAGCAGATGGGCGGCGGCGCGCCGGACGGCGGCAAGATCAAGGCCGTGCAGACCGGCGGCCCATCCGGCGGCTGCATCCCCACCCAGCACCTCGACACCCCGGTGGACTATGAGTCGCTCACCACGCTCGGCTCCATCATGGGTTCTGGCGGGATGATCGTGATGGATGAGACCACGCGCATGGTCGACGTGGCGCGTTTCTTCATGGAATTCTGCCTGGACGAGTCGTGCGGCAAGTGCATCCCCTGCCGCACCGGCACGGTGCAGATGCACCACCTGCTGGAGAAGATCCTCGCCCGGAAGGCCACCGCGCGCGACCTCGCGCAACTCGAGGAGCTGTGCGACATGGTGAAGCACACCAGCCTCTGCGGTCTCGGCCAGACCGCGCCCAACCCCGTGCTGAGCACGCTGCGGTTCTTCCGTCACGAGTATGAGGAACTGCTCCAGCCTGATCCCCACGGTCCACGGGCGCCCGCGCCGCCCACCCCGTCAATGCTCGCCCCGCACTAACCACCCCGGACGCCCATGGCTGCTAAAACCCTCACCATCGACGGCACGCAAATCAGCGCCGAGAACCACACGTCCGTCCTGCAGGCCGCCACCGAGGCGGGCGTGAAAATCCCCACCCTCTGCCACCTGGAGGGCGTCTACGACATCGGGGCGTGCCGCCTCTGCCTGGTGGAGGTCAAGGGCACCGCCAAGCTCCTGCCCGCGTGCACCACGCGGGTCTACGAGGGCATGGAGGTCACGACCAACAGCGAGCGGCTGCAGAAATACCGCCGCATGACCCTCGAACTCCTCTTCGCCGAGCGCAATCACGTGTGCGCCGCCTGCGTGTCCAACGGCCACTGCGAGCTGCAGACCCTGGCCAGCGAACTCGGCATGGACCATGTGCGCTACGCGTATTGCTACCCGAAATGGGAGGTCGACGCCACGCACCGTCTCTTCGGCATGGACCACAACCGCTGCATCCTCTGCACCCGCTGCGTCCGCGCCTGCTGGCACATCGAGGGCGCCG
>JBAXWQ010000115.1:0-9598 GCA_037128315.1 Opitutia bacterium
AAGTCAGAGTTTCCGAGTTTCGCCACATCGATGCCACTGCTGTTGCCGATGCCAAATCCCATGTTGTTGAAATATTCCTGGGAAGGCAGCGTGGCGATCCACTGCGTCATGAAATTCCTCATCTTTAGCGTTTCCGGATCATTGAGGAATTCGGGCGAATCCACGGCCGCGCCCCACTTGCCGCTCACTCCGGCCGTCTGATTCCAGGCACCGTAGTCATTGTTGTACAGGCCGAGGAACCCGGCGCGCATTTTCAGATACTTGGCCGAGCCCCAGATCTGCATGTTACGCAGGAACCAGATGCTGCCACCCAGATCACCACCCAAGTTGGTGTTGAGCACCTTGGTGTCGAACCAAGTGAGCTTCAGGGAGACGCGGTCGTCGAGCGCGGTGACGGCGATGCCGTAGTCCTTGCTGCTGCCACTGGGACTGGGCAAATCGTAACCGTCAAAGCCGATGCGGGTTTCCGGCCGGAAATTATTGGAGTTATTGTAGAAGGCGCTGAAATCGAGGCCATGCGGCAGTTTTCCGCGCCAATCCCTCGGAAGACGCGCGACGACACCCCAGGTCTTGGTCTGGCCTTGGTTGGCCAAAAAGGATTCCTTGGCCTGGGTGCCGTTCCTGTCATTCGTGAAGTCCACCGAGGCCACCTGGGTGTCGGCAGTCACAGTGCCGCGGGTACGGTAGCTTTCGATTTTATCCTTGCGCCAACCGTACGTCCCGATGATCGCATCTTTCCAAAAATATGACTGGAGGGTGAGCGCCTCAGAGTCGATCTGCTGACGCCGTTTGGTCGCACCGGTGTATAGCTGATCGATTTCCCCATGACGGGAACTGAGGATATTGACCGCCTGCGTCTTCCATCCTACATAGTTGTCAGGGTTTTCCGACTGGGTCATCAGCAGTTGGTCACTCGGCCGCACATAGGTAAGAGCCGCCGGGTCGACATAGCCCGCGCTCGCGGGATTGGTCGGCTTGTTCCAGTGCGAGTCAAAGTACCGGACCTGATGCGCACCATAACCGTCGAACACGCTCTGCAGCCGGTCAATATTCAGACCCGCCGCACTGGCCGTGGAGGTTAAATTCCCCGTCAGATAGATGGTCTTGCTGAAGTTGCGCTGGCCCGGGGTCAATTGGCCCTTGCTCAGGGGAAAGTTGGCGTCGGTGCGCTCAAGGTCCCAGTTCTTGCTGAAGGAGTCGACCCGATCGGAGGAAGCGAGCGCCGAGAGGACGTTGCGGTTAAATAATTTCGCCCAGAACGAATCCTTGGCGAAGATGTCACGGCCGTCCAATTCACCGTAGGCCGTCAAGCGCCAGTCTTGGCGGATGTTTTGATTCGAGTTGCCATAGCCGGTACCCGTGGTGAAGGCCCGTCCGGCATTCGGGTTGACCGTGCCCCCGCCGTTGTTCACATCGGGCGCCCAGGGATTTGCCCCGAGCGAATTCGGATGCGGGAAATAGGAGGCCACCGTGTCTGCGGTATACCGGTTCACATCCACAGTAATATACGGCCCGGAGGTTTCCGGGTAATTGATCCCCTCCTGGCCCGAGGTGTAGTTCTGGCGATCAAAGACCGCCTCGATGCCGACGCGATTGTTCAGGAAGTTCTGGGAGACCGCAGCGTTGACCACATTGAAGTCCTGCCATTCCCGTTTGTTATTTCCGTCAAACAGCTTGTTATAGAAGTCGAAGATCGAGGCATCGGTGATGGATTGATCCTTCCATACATCCTTCGTGGCCGCGGGATACAGAGCCGGATTGATGGAATTGACATTTTTGGCGTACTCGTAAAGTCCCGCCACCCCCTGCAGATTGCTGAACTGCATGCCGTTGATGCTGCTGTCGATTACCCCGCTGGAATTGATGCCATAGGTGGAAGTGGCCTTGAGGTCCCTGACCAATATCGGGTTGCTGGTTCCGTTATTGTAGGTGATGAAGCCGGCGAACATGTCGTGACTCAAGCCGGGTATCGCCATGTAGCCGGGCTCGCTCGCCCGCCATTTGACGTAGTCCTGGCTGTTGGCGCGGGTGCCGCGATCAAGATTCTGGCCGTAGTTCCAGCTATAGTTGGCATCGTAGAGATTTACTTTCCCGTTGGTGCGGGCAAAGATTGCCGGGTTGAAAAAATTCGTGATCTTGTCGATCGGCGGCAGCCAGCGCGGATTATTCGAGTCGACCCGGCCTTTTTCCGCGTTGATCCGCACCGAGAGTTTGCCGGCGATATCCTTGGAAAAAACCTGCGGGGTGAAGCGCGTGCTGGCAAACACCCGCTTGGCGTGTGAATAGGCGGGATCCTGCCGATATTTGCTGTCGTCATCAACCGCGGCAATACGGAGGGCCAGCTCGCCTTTGATGAGCACTTGGTTGTAGTCGAGGTTGTAGCGCTGGCTGCCATAGCTGCCAAACGTCGCCTCAATTTTGCCCGCGTTCTTGTCGAACCGCGCTCCGACCGTCGTGACATTTACGATGCCCGCCGGACTGCCGACGCCGAAGAGGATCGAATTGGGGCCCCGTTGCAAATCAACCCGGTCGACCACATAGGAATCCCAGGGAATATCAGAGATGAAATAATCCCGGGTATTGTCAGCCGAGTCGAGGCCGCGCACCCGGGTGTTGGAATTCGGGTTGGCCAACTTGCCATTTTCTCCCGAGGTCTGCGTGTTGCCGACCCCGGCGAAGTTACCCATCAGGCCGCCAACTTCCGTGTTCACCTGGTAGGGCAGCAGCGATGAGTTTGAGGTCGCCCCGGTGTCCCGGAGAAACTGCGAGGTCACCACGCTCAAGCTTGAGGCGATATCACGCAAGTCGGTACGCACCCGGGTACCGGCCAAGGTTTCCGTGGCGGTGTAGCCGGTGTCCTTCTCGGACGAGACCTCAAAGGGCGAGAGAACAAGCACCTCATCATCGACCGCGGGTGCGGTGGCAGATGGGGCGGGAGTTGCCGGAGCCTGTTGGGCTTGCAGCCCCGAATAGGTCGCCACGCACAGCAGGGCCAGGGCCCAGCGACGAAGCAGCATGTTCTTTAGGGTATTCATTGCTTGGATTTGTTGGGGTATTTCCTTGCGGGTTTCTCTTTGTGAGAAACCTCGCGGGATTAATGGGCCATTTCCAAGCAGGGCAGCATGCGTCCGACAAATGCTCTTGAGAGGCCCCTCTTTGGAGGGGTTGGAAACCTCGCCCATGCCGCCACTGATACGACCCCGGCGGCGGGTCGGGCACACTCATTCATTGGATGCCACACGGGGCGGGCCGCAATTCAGTGATTCGCCGCTAATGGTGACCGTAGGCGTGGTTAATATTCAGCGTACGGGGCGACCAAATCTTTCCTGAAATGCGGCGCGTAATTTCCCGACTTCCTCAGGGGGAACGCGAGGTTGGTGGCGCACCTGGGCAAACCAGTGCAGAGCGGCCGCTTGGTCGCCGCTGAGGATCGCATGGAAAGTGAGGGTGCTGAGAGCCAGGGGATTGGCGGGCTCAGCCACCAATGATTGCTGCAGCAGGCGGACCGCTTCGTTGGAGTTTCCGAGTTTGATCAGGAGGTAGGCCAATTCAATGAAGGCCTCGGCTTCGGTGGGTCGCAATCGAATTGACTCCCGATAGTCTGCGATGGACTGCTCGATCGCGCCGGCTTGGCGGGAGCGGCGCGCCCGCATCAGATGGAGCCCGGGGGAAGCCGGGCACCGGCTGAGGCCCGTCGTCAAGGTCTGCGCCGCGGCGCTCGTTTCCCCGAGCTGCTCCTGGAGCGCGCTGAGATGGGCCCAGCCGTCGGCAAAATCGGGGGCCAGGCGGGTGCACTGTTCCAACTGTTCGCGCGCCACGGAGAAATTGCCCTGCGTCACGCTCAACGTGCCGAGCTGGAAGCGCGTCGGCACGTCCGTGGGGGCGTAGGCGATGGCGCGCTCGAGGAGCAGCACCGCCTGGGCCGGGTCGCCGTTGCGGGCGAGAAACCCGGCGGTCAGGGCGAGCCGATAGGGGTCGAAGCAAACGTCCATCAGGTCATCGAGCCAGGCATCCGGCGGATCGCGGAAAGCCCCGGAGGCCTTGCTGGCCCCGCGGATCGCGTTGGCGCGTTCCGGCTGTCCGGTGTGCTCGTAGAGCGTCACAATCAAGTCGTACCCGAGGGTATAGTTGGATTGCTCAACGACGGACTCCAGCCGGGCCTGCGCCTGGTCCCAGCGCTGGGCCTCGAAGTCGAGTCGGGCGAGACCGAGAAGCGCGTAGGGATTTCTCGGCTCGCGGTGGAGGACGGCGGTGTATGTGGCGGCCGCCTCGGCCGGACGGTTCGATTTCAACTGGCAATCGCCAAGCCGCAGCTGCGCGGGGAGAAATTCCGGCGCGAGCTGCCCCACCCTCTGCCAGAGCGCCATCGCCGCTTCAACCTCCCCGTAGCCGGCCAGAATGCTGGCGTGCAAGTGGGGCCAGCGCGGCGCGGCCGGTTCCAGCAACTCCAGACCTTCGTAGCAGCGGAGAGCTTCCGTGAGGAAGCCGTTGGCATGATAGAGGCGGCTCAGCTTGGCCAGGCCGCGGCGGGCCTGGAAAAGAGAATGCGCCTCGGCCTCGGCGGCCACGAACTGATCCCGCCAGACCGCGGGCCGGGTGCCCGCGGCTGGCGCCAGGGGAAGTGCGGCGCTGACCACCCTCTGGGCCGTGGTTGCCCGCTGCCACCACCACGCCCCACCGCTCAGGGCGGACAGCGCCCCAGCAATGAGGATGCCCCTGATGGCTTTGGATCTCATGCGCGTGAATCAGGGAACTCGCTGCTGGCCCGGTGCGGCTGCCTTCCGCCAAAGCGTGATGCGTCCCATGGCATCGTACGGGGGAAAAATGTAGAAGCCGCCCGTCACGAGGACGGGTTGGCCGGTGCCGTCAAGATCGCCGACGGCCAAGGTAATCTGGTCCTTGGGCACCTGGGCGAGGATGCGCGGCTCAAAATTCATCGCGCCGTCATTGCGAAACCACATCAATGAAATGGCGCTGCGATTCGGATTGTTCCAATCCGCATAGGCGGCGACCGCGACCACATCCATGGCGCCGTCCCCATCCAAATCGACCCCCACCGGACTGTAGGCCCCGGGCAAATTTCCAATCCGATGGTAAGCGAACAGACCGGGGCCGCGATTCTCCAGCCACTGCACGCCATGCCAGGGGCGCGGTCCGGGCAAGGTGGAGGGGCCGAAGCCATCACCGTTGGTATAGAGGATGTCGGGGCGACCATCCCGATTCAGATCGCAGACACTGATACCGCTGCTGCCGTAATCTTCGTTCGTCGAGGCCCAGACCCGTTGGGGCACGAATTTGCCCCGGCCCAGATTCTCAAAGTAATATATTTCCTCCCATTGTTGAGAAAGGAGGGCGACGACATCGGGCAGATGGTCCCCGTTAAAGTCGGCCACGCACACATTAATGGCCCCGGACAAGTCCAGCAAGACGTGACGCCGGAACTCCCAGGGTCCCGTCCGTTCCAACCAACTCACCTCCCCTTGATCGTAGCCAAACTGCGCCAAGGCCAGGTCCATCTGGCCATCGCCATTCAGGTCGGCCGCCTGGGCATCGGTTACACGGGAGGTGTTCTCGAGCACGATATGCGGGGTGAATTTCTGCCGACCGTCATTTTCGAGAATGAACACGGTGCCGATCCGGTCGTTGTTGGGAAATACGGCGCCCATGCTCGCGACGATCAAGTCGAGGTCGCCATCGCCATCCATGTCCGCCGCTACGACATGAACCGGAGCCCGCAGGTCCGCGGCCAACACGCTCTCCTCATAGACTCCCGGGGCCTTTTGCCGCAGCCAGACCACCCGGCTCTCCTGCGCCTCACAAAAAACAATGTCGCGCAAGCCATCCTGATCCAAGTCGATCACCGCCACGTGAGCGATCCAGGGAGGCCGATCCGGGGCGGCGCCAATCTTTTGCGACTTCAGATAGTTGAGGGCCATGGCCGTCGAGTCCGGGCGAACCCCCCGCGCTGCTGGGTCGGCTGCAGCGGCCGAACGCCGGCACCCGCTACTGGTCGCGAACACGGCACTCGCGATGAGCAGCAGAGCGATAGCCGGAATAACTGACCGTCGAACCTGAATCATCCCATGGAACCTCCCGATCCCCCGGCAAAATTGCACGAATAAACACAACCCGAGACACCCCTCGAAAGAGGGGGTCCAACAGAGCATTTGACGGAATAATTCTCCGGGACGACAAAGCTTTCGCCGCGCCGAAATTCGCGGATGGCGGCGGCCTCGCGACAAGCGATTCAGGAAAGCCGCTGCCGCTGCACAATTACCTCGCCCGAAAAACGCCCCACACCATGACAAAGCCAGTTCTTGAAATGCTAACCCGCGAATTATCATCCTTGCGCCTCCCACTAAAGTACCCGTTCCGCACGACGGCCATCCTGTGCACCCTGCTCACCTGCTCGGCCGGAACTTCGCTGGCAGCCACCGGCACCACCGACACCGCCGACGTCATCTCCCTGCCCATGTCGGATCCGGCCCGCTGGGTGATCGACACGAGTCATCTGGGGACGAACCAGGTGGTCATCACCTATGATGCCGGGGAGAAGGTCGCGGTCCTGACCCCGACCTGGACGGCCAGCGACGCGACATCCGCGGATCTCAACTCCCGCAATATCCAAAACAGCAATTTGCATCTCTATCAGCTCGTACCGCGGAGCGACTGCACCCAGTCCGAGAGTTTCTTCGAGATCAACGTACCGCAGGCCTATGTCAACGAGGGCCGTCTCTCCGTCCAATACACCCTGCAAGGGGGTGAGGCGGACGACTACCTGTTCAACGGGAGAACCTTCTTGATGAAGGATTTCGCCGAGGCGAATGGCGGCTACAAGCGCGTGACCTTGAAGTCATCCGACTTTAGCGAGCCCGAGGTGAAGCGTCGCGGCATCCAGCGCGTGGGATTCACGCTTCACCGCAACGGGTCGATGGTCTCGGCTCCGATCAGGATTCGCCAGATCACGGTCAGGCTGAACCGCGCGAAGATTGTTCCGCTTCCGCCGGAGGTGGACATCGTAAACCCGGCCTCGTTCTACAAGTTCACCTACACGACCCAGGCATCAATCGAACAAGTCCAGGTGGAGAATTCCAGCGAGGCCCGGGCGATCACCCGGAAGCTGGGTGATGGCGCCCAGGGCATGGTGCTGCTCCCGACGTGGGGCCCGGACCAGCTACCACCGGGCCACTCCGGCGTGGCGTATCTCAAGCAGTCCTTGGGGACACCCCACAATTTTGCCCAATTCGAGGTCCAGTATGTGGTGAACATCCCCCGGGCCTACTTCGATGAAGGCAAACTGGCCATCTATCTCTGCATCCAGGCCGGCGAGGCGGGCAATGGTGTCTGGAGCGGCGCACCGCGTGCCTTGTCCTCTATTGCCGACAAGGCGGGACAGGATGCTGTGCTGACGCTGACGCAGGACGATTTTCTCCCGGGTCATGGCGGGCACGGCAAGAAGCGCAACAAGATCGAGTATGTGGCCCTGCAATTGGTGCCGCATGGCTCGGCTGTGACCGAGCCGATCGTTCTGAAACAGATCACGGTCAAACTACCCAAGTAAGCGCCCGCCCATGCGCCTTCCGTCTACCGCGTCGGTGAATACCTAGAGCCACGGCAGCCGGGCGGGCCGCAGGGTGCCGCAGGCATATTCCGGATCTGGGCCGACATCACCGGGGAGCCAGCGCAGGTTAGTGCTGAAACGTCTCTGGCCGAAGGTGGACGATCCCCTCCCAGACAGCCTTGATCGCGGCCTCGGTTCGGTCGGCGACGTGGAGCTTGAGAAAAATATTCTTCAAGTGGCCCTTGACGGTAAACTCGGTGATGTGCAGATCGGCGCCAATCTCCTTGTTGCTCCGGCCCTGCACGATGAGTTGGAGGATTTCCAGCTCCTTGGCCGACAACGCCGTCCGCGCGCGGCGCTCGGCGAGTCGCTGTTCAATCTTCGGCGGCAAGCACGGTTCGCCCGCATGCACCGCCTCAATCGCCGCCATGATTTCTTCCCGGGTGGAATCTTTGAGCAGGTAGGCCCGCGCGCCGACCGCGAAGGCGAGGTGGATATCCTCGCTCATATCAAAGGTGGACAGGACGATGACCCGCGTATCTGCACGTCGGTCGCGCAACTGCCGAATGGCGTCGACGCCACTCTCCTCCTGCAGGCTCAAGTCCATGAGCGTAATGTCCGGGCGCAACTGCTCATGCAGCGTCACGGCCTCGCGGATATTGCCCGCTTCGCCCACGACGGTGAAGCGAGGTGCATCATTGAGCATGGCCCGGAGGCCGGCCCGGAAAGCGGGGTGATCGTCTACGATGAGTAGCTTGATGGGGGGTTGCATGATTTTCCTTCGAGGGGAATGCGGACGATAAGGTGCGTGCCGAGGCCGGGCTCACTGGTGATGACGAAATGGCCATTGAGCCGGGTGGCCCGCTCCTGGATGCCGCGGAGCCCGAAGCCGGGGGCGGGATTGGCGCCGACCGTAAAGCCCACCCCGTCATCACTCACGCGCAACTCGCCATAATCGTCGCGGACCCGGCACGTCACGTGAATGTTTTTCGCCCGCGCGTGCTTCACGGTGTTGGTCATGGCTTCGGTCGCGATGCGCAGGAATTCGTTCTCGGCATCGGCGCCGAGTCGGGCGATATCGCCATCCAGTTTAGGGTGGAGGACAATGGCCGCATCTTTCAAAAGCCGCTCGCTGGACCGGGTCAGGGCGGCGAGGAAATCCGCATTGGACAAAGTCTCGAGGCGCAAGCCCTGGATGGAGCGGCGCGCTTCGGCCAGGCTTTCGCGGACCATGGCACGCGCCGCTTCGAGATGCTCCTGCGCCCCGGTGGCCTCCGCGGCCAGTTTGTATTTGGCCATTTCGAGTTGGATGGAAACGGCGGTGAAACCTTGCGCGAGACTGTCGTGAATTTCCCGGGCCAGCCGCATGCGCTCCCTGATCATCGCGGCGAACTCCGCCTCGCGAATGATGCGCTGCCTTTTCTGCTCGCGCAGCCTGGCCTTTGACTGCCACCAGAGGCTGCCGGCCACCAGCAGAGCCGCCGACGTCAAGACCGTGGCGCCGCCAAACGTCCAGACAACCAGACTTATCGCCGGCCGCTCCAGCACCCGCAGGTCGTCATCCGTCCGCACGCGAAGTTCAAATGAGCTCGGCGCCCAAGGGAAAGGAGTGCCGACGTCCGGGGCCTGGAGCGCGTGCACGACACCGGTGAGCTGGACGAGGCTGCCGGTGGCCGGAATTTTCCAGTCACCGATAGGCGCTGGCAAAATGGCGGTGAAAGGAGCGTCGTCTGCCTTGAGGGTCAGAGTGATGGTTTCCGCCCCGGGAAATGAATCCAGCAACGTGCCATTTATCCGGACCAATTCACCATCGGCGATCCTGGCTTCCCCCACTGTCACGGGGCGCGCCACCACCGCCGCCCGCCGGTCGATCAGCTCCGTCTCAGCATCTTCGATCTCGGGTGAATAGAAGCCGCGCCGAAGATAGCCCACGACATCGACGAAATCACCGACCGCCAACTTGCGCCGATCGGATTGCCGGATATAAACACCCCGTAAATCCTGTTGCACATACAGATCGGTCCCGGAGTGCTGATA
>JBAXWQ010000116.1:0-9569 GCA_037128315.1 Opitutia bacterium
CGATCCCGCGAACACTGTACCTCGCCCTCACCGGGGCCCGCGACCTGAGCACGATTGAGACCGCCCCGGCCAACCGGCTGCCCATCCAGACCATCGTCAAGAGCTACGACGAGAAGCTGGTGGTGGAAGCCATCCAGCACGAAATCCGCCGCGGCGGGCAGGTCTTCTACCTGCATAACCGCGTCCTGAGCATCGATCTCGTCGCCAGCCGGCTCCGCGAATTGCTCCCCGGCCTGAGCATCGGGGTCGGCCACGGGCAGATGGGCGCGGATGGCCTCGAGCGCGTGATGACCGAGTTTGTCGCCGGCCGGTACCAGGTGCTGGTCTGCACCACGATCATCGAGTCGGGTCTCGATATCCCCAATTGCAACACGCTCATCATCGAGGGCGCCGACCGCTTCGGTCTTTCCCAACTCTACCAGCTGCGCGGACGGGTCGGCCGCTTCAAGCACCAGGCCTACGCCTATCTGCTGCTGCACCGGCATGCGCGGTTGCTCGACATCGCCCGGCAGCGCCTCAGCGCCATCCGGCAGCACAACCAGCTCGGCGCCGGTTTCCGCATCGCCATGCGGGACCTCGAGCTGCGCGGCGCCGGAAACCTGCTCGGCGCGGAGCAGAGCGGCCACATCGTCGGGGTCGGCTTCGAGCTGTACTGCCAGCTGCTCCGGCAGAGCGTCGCGCGGTTGAAAGGGGAAAAGCAGGCCGCCTGGGTGCGGGCGAACGTGAAGCTCGATTTCGTGTTTGTCGGCGAGGGTGTCGAGACGGCCCGCGCCACCGCCACCGACACCTTTTCGGCGCTCAAGCAGGCCGAGCGGACGGAGGGTGAAATCGCCAAGATCCAGGCCCGGCTGCCGGCCGATTATATCGGCGAAACGCGGCTGCGGATCGATTTCTACCGCCGCCTGGCGATGGTGGAGAACCCCCGCCAGGTGAAGGACCTCGAGGCGGAGATGCGCGATCGCTTCGGGAAATTCGGCGACCCGGTCCGGGCGCTGCTGCTGGTGACCGAAATCCGGTCGCGGGCGGAACAAAAGGGGGTTCTGTCCGTCGAAACCGAAGGCAACCGCCTGAAATGCCTGCGCAATTCGGGTCGTCGCGATGATTTCATCCAACTCAGCAACCGCTTTCCCCGCTTGACCGCCCCCACCCCCCTTGCAAGGTTGAAAGAAATCATTACTTTCCTGCAAAATCTTCCAGCTAAATGAGTCTCCGTGGTCTTCGAGCCCTTTCCCTATTCTTGTCTGCGACAGCGCTGAGCCTCAGCGTCAGCGCGCAATCAACTCCGGCACAGGACAACCTCAACTTGCGCTATGCCAACGGCATAGCCGCTATTGCGGAGGACCGGGTCATCACGGTCGACGACATTCGCCGGGAAATCGGGCCGCTCATCCCTGAAATCCAGCGCCAAAGCCGCTCCGAGAAGGAATTCAATGAGAAGGTCGAAGCCCTGCAGGAAGACGTGATCCAGAACCTGATTGATCGGGTACTGATCGTGAAGGATTTCTACAAAGACGAGAAACGTCGCGTTCCCGACAGCTATATCGACAACCAGGTGGCGGAAACGATCATCAACCAGTTCGATGGCGACCGCAGCAAGTTCCTCGCCTATCTGCGATCCCGCGGCATCTCCCAGAAGGACTACCGCAAGGAACAGGAAGAGGACATGATCTACGGTTACATGCGCCAGCAGCAGTCGAAGTCGACCAGCACGGTCAGCCCGGTCAAGATCGAGGCGTACTACAAGGAGAACAAGGACCGCTTTTTCCAGGAGGACGGCGTGCACCTGCGTCTCATCCAGATCGCCCGCGCCGCGGACGACACCGATGACACCCTGCGCACGAAGGCCGCGGACATCATTGCCCAGCTCAAGGCCGGGGCCGAATTCGGCGATCTGGCCCGCAAATACAGCCAGGATTCCCGCAAGGGCAAAGGGGGCGATTGGGGCTGGCAGCGCCGCTCGGATCTGCGCAAGGAATTCAGCGATGTCATCTTCGCCCTCGACAAGGGCCAGCACAGCGAGCCCCTGATCATGCCGGAAGGCGCCTTCATTCTCTTCGCCGAGGATCGCAAGCACGCCGGGGTCCAATCCCTCGACGAAGTCCGGGCCGACATCGAGCGGGCTCTCATTCAGCAAGGTTCCCGGCAAGCCATGGAGCGCTGGCTGGAGAAATTGCGCCGCAACGCGTACGTGAAGCACTTCTAACCCGGAGATTTCGCCCTCGGGGTGTGAAATATTCGGACTAAGTTAACCAAACTCGCGGGCCAGCGGGTGAAAGCACCAAGGCCCATGAGCAACGAACCCACCTACCCGGCCCTGCGGCTGAAGGATCTGGCGGTCCAGGACCGCCCGCAGGAACGCTTGGAAGCCCTCGGCCCGGCAGCGCTGAGCGACACCGAATTGCTCGCGATGCTGCTGCGCAGTGGCAGCAAGGGGCACAACGTCCTCGCCATATCCCAGCGCCTGATCGCCGAGGCCGGCTCACTGGCAAAATTGGTGGCGTGGACCGAGGCCGATTTCCGTCGCCAACTGGGCATCGGCCGGGTCAAGGCCCTGCAACTGGTCACCGTCATGGAAATCGCCCGCCGGGTGCTGGCCAAGGACGGCACCACCGAGGCACTCTTCAACCGCCCCGAACTGGTGCTGGCCCATTTTGAGCCACTGATCGCGGGCCTCGCCGTCGAGAAATTCTGGGTCCTGTGCCTCAATCGCAAGAATCGCCTGCTGAAGCAGGTGGAGATAACCTCGGGCACCGCCACCAGCAGCCTGGCCCACCCGCGGGAAGTTTTCCGGGCCGCGATCCGCCACGGCGCCACGGCCGTGGTTTGCGTGCACAACCACCCCAGCGGCGATCCCGCCCCGAGTGCCGCTGATGTGCAGGTCACCCGGCAACTCCGCGAGGCCGCCAAAGCCGTCGACATCGACCTCTTGGATCATGTCATCGTGGGCCGAGCCGCCGCTGACCCCCAGGGCCGGGGTTACTACAGTTTCCGCGAGGCCGGGGTGCTGTGATCTTAAACGGAACGATGCAGTTGAATCAGGTGGAACCTGACCGCTGACTCTTTTTGTGGTTTCTTGTGCCTCTTTGTGGCCACCCAGGGATTGGGCCCGGACCGAAACTTTATCTTGGCCACGAAGAGGCGCGAAAAGACACAAAAACTCCGAGTAGCCCGAAGCAATATTACGTAAGCTCTCAGCCGGGATCTTACAGTTGAATCCATGGTCCCCAATGGCATTGGCCCGGCTGAGGTTCCCGATATAAAAACAAGGGCCGGAGTGCGGTAAACCGCTCTCCGGCGCTTATTTAAATTGGTGGTGGAGACTGGAGTCGAACCAGTGAACGGCAAGAGCCGAATTGATTTACAGTCAACGTCCTTTGGCCACTTGGATACTCCACCATCAAAAACGAAAGGTGAAGGTATGGGGGCGTTTGCGCCTTTGCCAAGCGGTTTTTTGTTTAATTAGTCGGAACCTTAAAAGCAATTTCGAGGACCTGGAGACCTGCCGATCTGGCGCAGATATTGGATCCATTTGGTGTAGGTCGGGCTTGATGCCCGACATTCAACCCAACCTGTCGGGGATAAACCCCGACCTACACAACCGCCCGACCTACCCAACCTCCAGCCACCAACCGAATTTCCTCCCCACCTCACCCCCGCTTGCCAATAAGCCATTCATCAGGAAAATGGAGCTGTGATCGAGTCCTTGCACCAAGCCTACGATGCATTGCGGGCCCACCCCGTCATCAACGGGCTGCTGCCCCACCTGCTGACCGTCGTGGGCTTCCTCCTCGCCTTCTTTGCCATCGCCCGCCTCATGAGCGAGCGCAAGCAACCGGGCAACACCTTCGCCTGGCTGCTGGCCATTGCCTTCGTGCCCTATGTGGGCGTGCCCCTCTTTCTGCTTTTTGGCGGACGCAAGATCAAGAAACTGGCCAGCCGCAAGGCGCGGCTCCGTCCGATCATTCCGGACCTGCCGCCCACGGCCGCCGCCTCGAGCTTTGCGGCGCGCGTGCTGACCCTCAATGGGGTGTGCCCGCCGGTCGGCGGCAACCGGGTCCATTTTCTCACCTCGGGCGAGGAGGCGTATGCCAGCATGGAACGCGGCATCCGCGAGGCGCAGCACACCATCCATATCATGACCTTCATCCTCGGCCGCGATGCCGTGGGCGAGCGCCTCATCAAACTCCTCGCCCAGCGCGCACGCGAGGGTGTCCGCGTTCGGCTGCTCCTGGATTCACTGGGCTGCTTCTCGACCAGCGGCCGGTTTTGCGACCCGTTGCGGGAAGCCGGAGGGGAAGTCGTCAAATTCATGCCGGTGGTGCCGCTGTCGACACGCGGCTCGGCCAACCTGCGCAATCACCGCAAGATTGCGGTCTTCGACCACCGCATCGCCGCCCTCGGCGGCCGCAACCTCGCCAGCAACTACATGGGGCCGACACCCCTGAAGCGCCGCTGGCGCGACTTCGGCGCCGTCATTGAGGGCCCGGCCGTCGGCCTGCTCAACGAGATCTTCCTGGCCGACTGGGCCTATGCCAGCGGCCAGCCGATCGAGCCGCTGCAAAAGGAACTGCCTGCCACCCTGCCCCCCGCCGGCGACAGTGAGTTGCAGATCGTCGCGAGCGGGCCCGATGTCGAGGGCGATCCGTTGTACGAGGTCATCCTCTCCCTGGTGCAGCAGGCGGAGCGAAGCGTCTGGATTGTCACCCCGTATTTCATCCCCGACGAAGTCCTCTATCGCTCACTGCTGGTGCAGGCGCGGGCGGGCATCGACGTGAGATTGGTCGTGCCCGCCAAGTCCAACCACCCGATCACCGATCTCGCCCGCCGCCACTACCTGCGCGAGTTGCACGCCGCCGGGGTCAAGGTGCTCTACTATCAGGCGGGGATGAACCATGCAAAAATGCTCCTGGTGGACAACCATACCGGGCTGTTCGGCTCGGCCAACATGGATCTGCGCAGTCTATTTGTGAATTTTGAGGTCGGGGCCGTCACCTACTCCCCCGCCGAGGCCGCGGAGATGTCGCGCTGGATGCACGAGATCTTCGCCCAATCGAAGCCGATGCCCGAGCCGCGCAAGGAGCAAAGGCTCATGTCCAAAATCGGCGAAGAAATCGCCCGCCTGCTTGCCCCGATGCTCTAGACGGCCCGGGCGGTGATGAAGGTGCGAATGGCCGCTTCGTCCGCCGGCAGGCTGTGCTTCACAATGGGACGCGACTTAAGCACCTCCAGGGCCTCATGCGTCGGTTCCTCCTTGAGGGCGGCCCGGATGGCGGCGGGAAACTTGGCGGGATGCGCCGTCGCCAGCACGACGCTGATCCGCTCGCGGTTCAGGTCCTTGAAGGCGCACGCCGTGTGCGGATCGACAATATAATGATGATCGGCGTACACGCGGCGGATGATGCCGGTGATCTCCGCATCCGTGGCGCTGGAGGAACTGAAAGTCGACTTGTCGAAATGAGGGAAGCGGTACTCCCCGGCGGCCGTGAGCCCGGCCATCACGGTGCGCACCTGCGCGGGATCGGCCTTGAGGTGGTAATAGAGGAAGCGCTCGAAGTTCGACGCCACCTGAATGTCCATGGAGGGCGCGAGGCTGGGCTGCACGGCGCCGATCCGGTATGCCCCCGTCGCGAAGAGCCGGTGCAAGATGTCATTCTGGTTCGTCGCCACCTTGAAACCGAGAATCGGCACGCCCATTTGCGCCAGCAGCCAGCCGGCAAAGACATTGCCGAAGTTGCCGGTGGGAACCACAAACTCCGCCTGACTTCGCTCCGCCGGCGGCAATTGCAGCCAGGCATGGAGGTAATAGACGCATTGGGCCAAAATGCGGACCAGGTTGATGGAGTTGACCGCCGACAGGTGGTGACGCTGGCTGAACGCCTGGTCGGAAAACAGGTTCTTCAGGATGCGCTGCGCATCGTCAAAACTGCCCGCGATGGCGATGGCGTGGACATTCGCGGCGCCGGTGCAGGTCATTTGCCGCTCCTGCAGGGGCGAGACCCGGCCCTCGGGATAAAGAATGAAAATAGCGGTCCGCGGTTTCCCGAGCAGCCCGTGGATCGCCGCCGCCCCCGTGTCGCCGGACGTCGCGCCGAGCACATTGAGGCTCTGCCCACTTTGCCGGCCCTGCCATTCGTACAGGTTGCCGAGCAGCTGCAGGGCAAAATCCTTGAAGGCCAGCGTGGGACCGTGGAAAAGTTCCTGGACGTAGGTCCGCTCATCCAGCTTCCGCAGGGGCGCGATGGCCGGATCGGTGAAATGCGCATACGAACGCTGCACCAGTGGCGCGAGCACATCGGCCGGGATGTCCGTGGCGAAGATGGCGATGAATTCCGTGCACAGCTGGGCATAGCTCAGGTTCTGCCAGCTTTTCAGCCGGAGGGAGATGTCCGGCAAATGCTCCGGCAGAAACAACCCTCCATCCGGCGCCAGCCCGACCGCCACCGCCTGGGAGAAGGTGTGAGGCTCAGTCTGTCCGCGGGTGGAGATGAAACGCATGGAGCTGTCAGATGTCAGAAATCAGAGATCAGTGGGAGCTTTATCCCGGCGCAGAAGGAAAGACTCTGGCTTAGCCATCATGCTGCCGAGCATTCGACCCACTTCATCGATCAGCCCGGACATTGCCTTCAGTTCGATCGCCGTGATGTAGTCGTGTGCCAGGGCATACCTCAGCCAATGTTCGGTCTCGTGCAACTCAGCATCAGCGTCCGAGAGTTTGCTGATAAAATGGGCCTCATAGCGGCGCTTGCCCCACGCTTCTGCAATATTAGCACCCACCGAGCGTGAAGAGCGCCTTACTTGGTCGATCAGTGCATATTTCTCCTCTTTGGGCCAAGCCTTGGTAGCGACAAAAACCTTGAGCCCCAGGTCAAAGCTTTTTTGCCACACAATTAGGTCTGAAAAGTGTCGAATAGAACCCCTGGCCTGATCTCTGACCTCTGACATCTGATGTCTGCCTCTATTTCCCCAACCCGAACGCCTCGTGCGCCGCAATCTGGGCTTCCGTCGCCTTGGCGCGGTCCACGGCCACGGTGATCTTGATCTCCGACGTGGCGATGAGCTGGATGTTGATGCCGGCCTCGCCCAGGGCGGTGAAGAGCTTCGCCGCCACGCCCGCGTGCGTCCGCATGCCGACGCCGACCACGGAAAGCTTGGCGATGTTGTCGTAGGCCGTGAGCTTGCCCCCGCCGATTTTCTTGAGCACCGCCGGCAGCACCTTGACGGCATTGGCCGCCTCGTCGCGCTGCAGGGTGAAAGTCAGGTCCACGACCCCGCTTTGGCCGACCGTCTGCACGATCATGTCGACGTTGATGCTGGCATCGGCCAGCGCCTGGAAGATGGTGGCCGCGGTGGCGGGCTTGTCCGGCAGGTTGCTGATGACGACCTTGGCCTGGTCTTTGTCGAGGGCGACGCCGCGCACGACGACTTTTTCCATGTAGGCGACTTCTTCTTTCACGATGGTTCCTGGGTTGTGGTTAAAGCTGCTGCGGACTTCAAAAACGACGCCATACTTCTTGGCGAACTCGACGGAGCGGGACTGCATGACCTTCGAGCCGAGGCTGGCGAGCTCGAGCATCTCGTCATAGCTGATCTCATCGATCTTTTGCGCATTTTTCACGATGCGCGGATCGGCGGTGTAGACGCCGTCAACGTCCGTGTAGATCTCGCATTTGTCGGCCTTGCAGGCGGCGGCCAGCGCGATGGCGGTCAGGTCGGAGCCGCCCCGGCCGAGGGTGGTGATCTGCCCCTCCTCGTTGATGCCCTGGAAACCGGCGACGATGACGACCTTGCCCGCCTTCAGGTCCTTCAGGATGGGCTTCGGCACGATTTGCTTGATCCGGGCCTTGGTGAAAACCTGGTCGGTCAAAATGCCCGCTTGCGCCCCGGTATAGGACACAGCCGGCACGCCGATGGCGTGCAGGGCCATGGCGGTCAGCGCGATCGTCTCCTGCTCGCCAATCGCCAGGAGCATGTCCATTTCGCGCGTGTCCGGCCGGTCATTAATGGCCTTGGCGCGGGCAATGAGCTCGTTGGTCACGCCCGAGCGGGCGGACACCACAATGACAAGGCTATGGCCTTCGCCGCGCGTCGCCTGGATGCGCTTGGCCACATTCTTGATGCGGTCGACGTCACCCACCGAGGTGCCGCCGTATTTCTGGACAATGAGAGCCATGGATGAGAACCCGGTTAAATGCCCTGCCGGGGCCCCATTTGGCAAGGCGGGAGTGCGGCGCTCAAGTCATAAGGCCACACCATGTCTGCAGCCAGCTGAAGCGTCCGCGTCCGCTTATCGCGGCGCGACCCGTTGCTAGACTGGTGGCTTCTTCGCGAACTTGTTTTCCGTGCCGTTCAGCAACCGCTGAATGTTCTCATGGTGGCGCAAGATGACGAAACAGCCGAGCACAGAGGCGATGATGCTGATGGCCAGATGATAGCCCAGCAGCCAGCCGGCCGTGATCACCGCGGCGGCGGCGACAATCGACGCCAGGGAGACGTAGCGAAAGGCATAAAAAACCACCACCCAGGTTGCGCCGCCGATCGCACAGGCCAGGGGCATCAGGACGACCAAGCCGCCGGCCGCGGTCGCCACGCCCTTGCCGCCGCGAAACTTGGTGAAGATGGAAAAAGAGTGCCCGAGCACGGCCGCCACGACGCCGATGAGCGACATCATCACCCAGTCCGGCCGGGGGTTACTCGGAAAATAGTACCACTGCCATTCGCTCGACGCACGGTCCAATAGCGGCCAGCCGGCGGCCAGCGCTCCCTTCAGGACATCGAGCACCAGCACGGTGTTGCCGGCCTTCGCCCCCAGCGCGCGCTTGACGTTCGTCGCCCCGGGATTGCCGCTGCCGACCTTGAAAATATCCACGCCATGCGCGCGCGCCACCAGATAGCCAAAGGGCAGCGACCCGAGCAGATAGCCGATGAGGGCAGAGCCAATTAACCAGACGTTGGGCATCAGAGGTGGACGACCACAGCCTGCTTGATGGCGCGATGAACGGTCAATTCCTTAAGGGCGGCCTCCGACGGGGCCGTGTCCAGATTCAGCACGCAGAGCGCCGTGCCTCCGGCGTTGTTGCGACTCAGGGACATCGCGGCGATATTCACGCCGGCGCGGCCCAGGAGCGTGCCCACCATCCCGATGATACCGGGCTCATCATGGTTCTCGTAGATCAGGAGCGCACCCGAAGGCAGCGCCTCGACCTCGCGGCCATTGAGCGACACCAGCCGGGGACTGTTGGCCTTGCCCAGCAGGGTCCCCCGGGCGGACACCACGGCGCCATCCGCCTGCACGGCCTCGACCTGGATCAAATCGGTGTAGTCGGCCTCCGTGTTCGACTTGATGGTCTCCACCTCGATCCCCAGCCGCGACATGATGGTGGGCGCGTTGATGAAATTCAGGCTGTCGCTGCTGATGCGACGCAGAAACCCGCGCTGGATGGAGCGGGTGACCGGATTGGCGTCGAGTTCGACGATCTTGCCCCAGTAGGTGATGCGCAGCCGCTCGACCCGGGTGGCAGCCAGCTGCTGCACCAGGGTGCCGAGCTTGGCGCCGAGTTCGAGGTACGGAC
>JBAXWQ010000117.1:0-9561 GCA_037128315.1 Opitutia bacterium
GCGCGGAAGAACTGCTTCACGGGCCGGTCCTCGAGGGAGTGGAAACTGATGACCGTCAGCACCCCGCCGGGGGCAAGCTTGGCGAAGGCCGCGGGCAGCGCGCGCTCGATCGCGCCGATCTCGTCGTTCACCGCGATGCGGATGCCCTGGAAGGTCCGGGTGGCCGGATGGATGCGGCTCTCCCTCTTGACCGCGGCCGGTATGGCGTCGGCAACCAGCTCGGCGAGCGAGGCGGTGCGCGCCAGCCGGCCCGAGCCGCGGGCGCCCTCGATAGCGTCGACCACGCGGCGCCAGTTCTTTTCCTCCCCCAAATCCCGGACCGCCCTTACGAGGGATTCATGGCTGGCAATTTCCAGCCAGGCGCCGGCCGCCTGACCCTCGCGCGGGTCCATGCGCATGTCGGCCGCAGCGTCGGCCCGGAAGGCAAAGCCCCGGTCGGCCTCATCCAGCTGGAAAGAGGAAACCCCGAGGTCGAAAAGGATGCCGTTGAACCCCGCATCGGGCAACGCGGCCAGATCGCCGAAGTTCAGGTCGACAAAGCGGAAAGTGGCGGGGAACTCGGCCGCCAGCGGGGCGGTGCGGGCCTGTGCGGCCGGGTCGCGGTCGAGGGCGACCACGGTGGCGCCGGTGGCGAGGATGGCCCGGGTATGCCCGCCCCCGCCGAAAGTGCAGTCAAGGTGGCACGAGCCCGGGAGCGGCGCGAGGTATTCGAGGACCTCGTGCAGCATCACGGGTTTGTGCCCGGGGGTCATGGAGCGCGGAAGGAGTTCAAGCGCGGGCGCGGACATGGAGTTTCTTCCACGGGAGCAGAATCGAGATCGGCTCGCGGAGCAGGGAACGCCGGTTCGCGCAGAAGACGGGCGAGAGCTTGGGCAGGGGTTGCGGACGGATCAGCGTGGTAGTCTTCATGGTTTTTAAAGTCCGATGCGGCGCATCATGTCGCCGAAGTTTTCCCCCGCCGTGCTGCGCTTCATCTCGGTGTCGCGCGCCGGGCTGAGGATGTTGAAGGTGTCGCCCATGCCGGAGAGCACCGCGTCCTTGGCGATGCCGGCGTGGCGCAGGAGGTCGGGGTTGATCCCGAAGCGGCCCTGCTTGTCGAAGGTGAAGGAGAGCGCCTCGGAAAAAATCTTGGCCTTCACGGCCTGCGCGTCGCGGTCCGACAATTTCATTTCCGAAACCTGCTCGAGCAGCTTGGCCACGCGCGCCGGCGGCAGCACCGCGATGTAACCGTCAGGATGCGGCATCGCCAGAAACGTCTCCGTGTCCGTGTGCGCCCAACGCCACAACGACGGAATCGTCAGACGATTCTTGTCGTCGAGCGAGTGCTCGAAACGGCCGGAATATACGGTTGTGCCAGATTGCGCCATGGGTGGTGTCCGGGGCCCCTACTCCCCCAGAACGCCCCATTTCTCCCCATTCCCCTCCCCACAGTCAAGAAAACACTGGCCAGTATTTGGTTAAATTTATTCACAAATTGCTCCCAACGTGCGCTCTTGGGAAGCGCCCCTTTCGACCGAAGGTGATAAAGGCACCAATCGCCCATAGCCGTGACGACTCGGTCCAAGTTTTCCGCGGATGACGCGGTTTATCGCGGATCTAAGCGTGAGACTGATAATCCGACCCGCCTACTATTCCACCCGATCCGTTGCATCATTCGATCAGTGGAATTCGGATTAGTCTTGGGTGCTAAAAGAGCGGGGGGGGTTAACGGGCCATAGGCCGGGCGACGGCTGATCCGCGTCATCGCCGTTCACTACTGCAGAGAAAAGCCAGAGTACGTGGCTTTTCTCGCCTGGATATTGACTGCCCAAAGCCGAATATTGATAATGTTATTCGTAACTCTCAAAAACCACTCCCCTCAAAATGAATCTGTCCGCCCTGCTCCCCCGCTCGATTCTGATCATTTGTGCGCTTGGCCTGGCCGGCGTCACCGCCCACGCCAAGCCCACCGCCGACGAACAACGCACGAAGATCAAGGAGACCCGCGACTCCGTGCTGGAGGATCTCTATAAGCTGGATCCCTCCGCCAAGGCGAAGGTCGCGAAATCCGTGGGCTACGCCGTGTTCAGCAACGTCGGCGTGAATGTCATCTTGTTCAGCGCCGCCGGCGGCCATGGCATCGTGGTGGAGAAGGGCCTGGTCTCGGACACCGAGACGTACATGAAGATGGGCTCGGCGGGCATCGGCATCGGGCTCGGCGTGAAGGATTTTCGCGCCGTGTTTGTCTTCACCGACAAGGAAAAGCTAAAGACCTTCATCGACAAGGGCTGGGATTTCAGCGGCCAGGCCGACGCGGCCGCCAAATCCGGGGACAAGGGCGGCGCCGCCGCTGCTGCGGGCACGGTGCTTCCCGGGGTGGAGGTTTTCCAAATCACCAAGAGCGGCATCGCCCTGCAGGCGACCCTCCAAGGCACGAAGTACTGGAAGGACGGCGATTTGAACTGAGGCGTCTGGGTCGCCACGATTGACTAATTTGCAGGGCCGGCGCTGATCGCCAGGCCGAGGCTGCGTTCATGGCAGGACGCGCCGGCATGCGGCGAACTTACAGCCCGACTAATGCAGCTCCCCGGCTAAAACAGTTTCATAAATAGCGTAGCCGCGAGCGCCAGCGAGTGGACGCAGCATCTACTCGCTGGCGCTCGTAGCTCCATTCACTTTGAGACTATTGAACAATATAAACTGCGCCAAAATGGCGGTTGTCACTGGCGGGCGGGCGGGATTGATTTTCGTACCACCGTTTCCCCATGACCCACGACCAAGCCTTTCTTGTCATCGTCGCTGGTATTCTGCTCGTTGGCCTCGTCGGCGAATGGCTGTTCAAGCGTACCGGCATCCCCGATGCGGTGTGGCTGATCGCCGTCGGCGCCATCCTCGGGCCGGGCATGGGCTTGGTGAAGTCGGCGGAGTTGCAGCAGGTCGCCCCCCTCCTCGGCGCCCTCACCATCATCATCGTCCTCTTTCACGGCGGCCTGGCGCTTCCGATTGAGCAGCTGGTCACGCATGCGTGGAAGGCTTCCAAGCTGGCCGTCCTCACGTTCATCGCTTCCGCCGGCGGATTGACCCTGACCATCCTGGGCTTGGTCAAGGCCGGCGTGCTGCCGGCCACCTGGAGCTGGCAGCTGGCGGTGCTGACCGGCCTGATCCTCGGCGGCTCGAGCTCGGTGGTCGTGATGGCGACACTCGGGTTCGCCAAGGTCGAGGACGCGGTGGCTCAGCCGCTCAATGTGGAATCCGCCCTCACCGATGTGCTGGTGGTCGTCTGCACCGGGGTCATGGTGGATCTGGTGCTGGCCGGTCATCTGTCGGCGAGCGCGCCGCTGCTGGGTGTGAGCCAGAACTTCGGGGTCGGCCTGCTGTGCGGCATAGCGGTGGGACTGATGCTGGTGCTGTTCGTGCAGCTGCTGGTCCGCAGCGGTCATGCCTATATTTTCCTGCTGGCCGTGATGCTTTTGCTCTATGCCGTGACCAGCTCGCTGGGCGGCAGTCCCGCGCTTGCCGTGCTTGCCGCCGCCGTGACCCTCGGCAATGCGCGCGCCGTTTTGAAAGTACTCAATCTCGGCACCGGGGAAGGCAGCCTCGAGATCAGCGGCGCCTCGATGCGGCTTTCGGAATTCTCCCTCTTCATCGTCAAATCGCTTTTCTTCACCTTCATCGGCGCCAGCCTGCCCGCGGCGCCCATGCCGCTCGCCGTCGGGGGCTTGCTGGGCGTGGTGCTTTTCCTGGTCCGCTGGCCCGCCGTGCAGCTGGCGCTCAAGGACAGCCAGATGACCGGCGCGCAGAAGAATGTCGCCTGGGTCTCCCTCCCCCGCGGCCTGGCCGCCGGCGTCATGGCCCTCGCGCCGGCCGCCGCCGGCATCCCCGGCGCGGAGGTGCTGCCCGAGACGATCTTCGCCGCCATCGTGACCACGATCCTCATCTTCGCCATCGGGTTTCCGCTGGCGCGCCGGGCGAAGGGCTAGACGTGTTGGCACTAAACGAAACAGTTGCTTTCCCCGCTGTAGGAGGGGCTTTACGCCCCGATTCCGCCGGTGGGATCCAAACCCATCGGGGCATAAAGCCCCTCCTACAGTTTTTGCAAACACCCCTGAGACGACGCGCACCTCCCATCACCCTTGGGCATGAGTTCAATTCGAGTAGCCACAGGTGCTGTGTCGTCGGGGAAGGACCAAACCGGCCGGTAAAGACGCCGGCTTTCTCCAAGCCATGAGCACCCACCACGTCTCAGGCTACGGTTTGCGCCGGGCGCTGATCGCGGGCATCCAGCGGGTGCTGGGCGAGCGGGATGAGATCAATCGGATCAATGTCTATCCGGTGGCGGACCATGACACGGGGACGAACCTGGCCTTCACCCTCGGCGGTGTGCTCCAGGGCTTGCGCGAACCCCATGCCGTCGGGGTCGGGGAACTTTTGGCGCGGGCGGCGGCCGAGTCCGCCGATAGCGCGCGGGGAAATTCCGGGGTGATCCTGGCGCAATTTTTCCAGGGAACCGCGGAAACATTGACGGTCGGCGAACGGTTGACGGGCGCGAAGCTGGCGCGGGCCGTGGCGCGGGGTGCGACTCTGGCCCGCGCCGCCATGGCCACGCCGCAGGAGGGCACGATGGTCTCGGTGATCCAGGCCTTCGCCGACGAGTGGCAGCAGCCGGAGGTCGTCCCGGATATCCGCCACGGGTTTGCGGCGGCGCTCGCCCGCGCGCAGGAGGTCCTGCGCGATACCCGCCAGCAAATTCCCGCGTTGCGCTCGGCCGGCGTCGTCGATGCCGGGGCCCAGGGTTTTGTCAGCCTCCTCATCGGCATCCAAGCGTACATCACCGGAGGCCGCCGGGAGACCATCGGCGCCATCCCGGAGGAGTTGGTGAGTCATGGGGTCGACCTCAGCCGCCTCCAAGGGACTGCCGACCTCCCTCGTTACCAGGCGGAGTGCGTGCTCAGCGCCGAAAGAGTTGACCGCACGGGACTGAAGGCCGCCTTGCTCGCGCTGCCGCTGGCCCACCAGGTGATCACCGGCACCCGCGAACAGGTCCGCGTGCACGCCCGGACCGATGATCCGGCGGAATTGTTCAAATGTGCGGCCCGGTTCGGCCGCGTGGCCGGGGAAAAAATCGCGGATATGCGCAGCGCCAGCCGACGGCAGCCGCGCGTGGGCATCGTCACGGATACCGGTGCCGACCTGCCGGCCGGGGAGACCGCGCGACTGGACATTCACCTGGTGCCGCAGCGGCTGTCGGTCGACGGCCGGGACCATATCGACCGGGTGTCGATCTCGCCCTCGGAGTTTTTCCGCGCGATGCGCACCAGCCAGATCTCACCGCGCACCTCCCAGCCGGCGCCGGGGGATTTCCGGCGGATGTTTGAATTCCTGCTCACCCAGCATGAGAGCGTGATCGACGTCTCGCTGACGCGATCCCTGTCGGGCACCCTGCAGTCGGCCGAGCGGGTGGCCGCGCGCACCGCCCCGGGCCGGGTGCAGGTCTTCGACAGCGGCAGCGTGTCCTGCGGTCAGGGCCTGCTGGCCATCTGGGCGGCGGAAGCAGCCCAGGCGGGCCTCACGGCCCCGGAAATTCTCGCCGGGCTGGCGCGCATGCGCCAACGCACCAAGGTCTATGCGTTCGTCCAAGACATCCAGTACGCCGTGCGCGGCGGCCGGGCCCCCCGGGTGGCGCTGACCCTCACCCGCCTGCTGCACTTCTCGCTCCTGCTCACCGTCCGCCCGACTGGCCGGCTCGGTTTGCTCGGCGGCCTGTGGGGCGACAGGAATCTGCCGGAGCGTTTCGCCCGGGATGTTGTCCGCCGGCTCGATCCCGGGCGGCGTTACCGCGTGCTCATCGGCCACAGTGATTGCGCCGGGGAGGCCCAACGCGTGCAGGCGGCGCTACAGGCCAGTGGACTCACGCTCGACCGCTGCTGGGTGGTTGAGACCGGCGTGGCCATTGGGACCCACGCCGGGCCGGGCTCGCTGGTGATCGGGGTGCAGGACTTCGCAGCTCCGGGCCGGTGAGGCCAATCCTCCGGGGGAATGGCCGCAAAAACATTTTTTCTGCTGAGCATGACGCGCCTTTTTTGGCAAACTCGCATTGTTCCGATGTTTACTGGAGGGAACTTGTGCGGTGTCCCACAAATATCTTTCATTTGTAGGTCGGGCTTTATGCCCGACATCGCGCACCCTGTCGGGGATAAACCCCGACCTACAAGCCACGAATTTCGCAATGTTATTTTCGGGCCATCACACTAGCTCGGGCATGTCTGCCGGTCCTGGCATTCAATGCCGCAGCGCTTTTTTCTTCGTGTATCCCGTCATTTCGCTCAGGTTCCCCGCATGATCGAGGCGCTCGTCAAAATGGTGCTCGGGTATTTGCTCGGATCGATTTCCGGCAGCCTCTGGCTCGGGCGCCTGCGGGGCGTGGACATTCGCACGCAGGGCAGCGGCAATGCGGGCGGCACGAATGCCTTTCGCACGCAGGGGCCGTGGTTCGGCCTGGGGGTCGGGCTCATTGATGTGGGCAAGGGCGCGCTCGCCGCTTGGTTCGGCGGCTACGGGCTCGCGGACGAAAGGACGGCCCTGACGGTGGCGCTGCTGACCGGCGCGGCGGCGGCGGCCGGACATGTCTGGCCCCTGTATCATGGCTTCCGCGGCGGCAAGGGCGTCGCGGTCGTGATCGGCGTGCTGCTGTGGCTTTGGCCGACGGCGCTGCTCGTGCTGGCCGCCGTGCTGCTGCTGGTGCTGACCACGACCGGCTACGTCGGCCTCGGCTCGATGCTGGCCGCCACGGCGCTGGTGCCCGCGGCGGTCTGGCTGGCCCCGGCGCCGGCTCGCTCCATTTGGATCGTCGCCACCGTCCTGATCGCCGGGTTCATCATCTTCACTCATCGCGTGAACCTCCAGCGGCTGCGCACCGGCACCGAGCATCGGTTTGAGCGGGCGCGATTGCTGGCCCGGCTGCTTCGGCGCTGAGCCGGTCGAAGGCCGGATTGCGCCCAGCCCAGGTACGGATGCCGGTGGCTAGGGCCGAGCAAGCGTCGTGAAAACAAGCCCAATTCAATCAGGGCCCGCACGCTGGGTCGGACTGCTGGTCCTTTACGACGTCGCGCCCGCAAACCAGGAAAAAGCCGGCCGTCCCGGACTCGAGTAACCCAATGGGTTACTCGAGTCGGCCGACGCGGGGGATCAGTGCTGGGGTGCGGATTCGCGGCTACTCCCACCCGCGGAAATCATCCTCGCCACTTAGGGAGGGATACCGGAATCTTTCGCCAAACCCGACGCCGCATGGCACCGCAGGCAAAACCGTTGATTCCCCGCTCCTCCGCCGCCCGGCTGGGCGCGCGGTGCGTGGGCTCGACCGGGCTCGCCCTAGCGGTGTTGCTGCCCAGCCTCTGGGCGCTGAAGCCATCCGACCGATTTGGTTTGAAGGACCTCGAGGCCGAACCGAACATGACCCCCGGTCGCTTCGCCGACCTCTTCGCGGATTTCGACTACACCTATTATCCGAGTGTCCAATCGCCCCACATCTTCCTACGCGACCGCAACGGGGATTGCGACGACTACGCCATCCTCGCCAGCCATGTCCTCGGTCTCCGCGACTTCACGACGCGACTGGTGCGCGTGGAGCTGGTCGGCACGCGCATCAACCATGTCGTGTGCTACGTCATGGAGAAGAAGGCCTACCTCGACTACAACAACCGGAAGTATTCCTTCAACCTGGAGCGCAGTGGCGCCACGCTCCGGGACATCGCCGCGAAGGTGGCCGACTCGTTTGAAAAAAATTGGACGACAGCCACCGAATATACCTACTCTTATGCCGAGGGCCGGCAGCACGCGCTCTACACCGTGGTGAAGACCGACCCCCCGGCCCAAGATCCCGACCGCCGCCCCGCCCCACCGCCGCGCTGAACCCCCGCCCCCTTCTCTCTCCCCTTGAAAGACAATATCCTTTCGCGCGTCTTCCTCCTTTTCCTCGTCATCCTCGTGGTGCTCGCGGCCATGGCGGTCTACGCGCTGCAAACCATCAACCGCGCGGTGGTGAGCAGCGACTGGGTGAACCACACCTACGCCACGATCTATGAGTTTGAAAACATCTCGTCCGGCTTGCGGCAGTCGGACGGGCTGATGCGGACCTACGCCCTCACCGGGGAACCCCGCGACCTGGCGTCGGCCCGCGAGGGCTTTGCCCGGTTGAGCGAGCGCTTCGACACGGCCAAGGCCCTGACCCGGGATGATGACCCGACCCACCAGGCCGTGCTGCGGCTCGAGACCCTGGTACAGCAGCGTGAAACCCTGGCCCAGCAAATCGGCACAGCCCGCACCTTGAACCAGGGCGACACGGTCCGCACCCTGCTGACGGCCGACGCGGGCTCGGATGCGGTGGCCACCATCGAGCGCGGGTTCGGCACGCTGCGCGATGCGCAGTACGATAAGCTGAGCGAGCGGGACCGCACCTCCTACCGCCAGGCGCAAACCACGCGCTGGGTGGTCAGCCTGGGCATCGGGCTGAATTTTATCCTCCTCGTGACGGTCGGCTGGCTGCTGCGGGACGACATCGCCGCCCGGCGCCGGGCGGCCACGGCCCTGACGGAGGCCAACGTCCAGTTGGAAAGCAAGGTGCGCGCCCGCACGGCCGAATTGTCCGCCACCAACGAGAATCTCCTCGCCGAAAACCGGGAACGAAAATGGACCATCGCCTCGCAGGAACACCAGCTGCGCTACAACCAGCTGATCGTGAATTCAGTCAACGATCTGGTGTTTGTGCTCACCAAGGCCCTGACCATCACCCGCATCAACGCCGCGGTGGTGCACACGACCGGCCGCGAGGATGAAACCATCATCACCCGCCCCATCGTGGAGGTGGTCGAGGTCGCGCATGACCCGGTCACCGGACTCGATCCCCTCGCCCGCGCGCTCATCGAGGGCCACGAATTGCGCCAGCACCCCGTGGTCGTCCTCGGCCAAGGTAAACTGCGCATTCCCGGCCGGCTGACCCTGATTCCGCTCCGCGATCAGGATAAGGTTGTAGGTGGGGTCGCGGTGGTGCAGGTTGCGTTTCCTTCCCGCGCGGACCAACCCCTTACGTCATGAGCAAAATGATATTACATCTCGATGACGAGGAGGCCATCCGCGACATCGTGGGGGAGGTGCTCAAGGCCCAAGGCTACCGCGTGCTGTCGGTCGCGACACCCCGCGACGCCATCGCCGCGGCGCGGGAGGAAGTACCCAACCTGGTCATTTCCGATCTCCAACTGGAAGAGGCCGACGGGCTGCAGACCATCGCCCAATTGCGCGCGATCAAGGCCACCCTGCCCGTGATTTTGCTGACCGGCGTCCTGATCGATCCCCGGCTCGTCCGGGACACCGTGGGCAAGCTGGTGTCCTCCTACATCGAAAAGACCCGGCCGCTGTCCGACATCGTGGACGAAGTGGTGCGGCTCATCGGCCCGGCGTAGGCTGATTTCACTTATTTCCGGCCGGGCGATTCGTCCCCATGAGCTGCATCGCGTTCTTCGCGCCTTCGCCTGAGCCGGGATCATGCAGTTGAACCGCATTTCACTCGAAAAGGGACGCACGAAAAGG
>JBAXWQ010000118.1:0-9547 GCA_037128315.1 Opitutia bacterium
GGTGGGGGCGCAAAGCAGCGGGCTGTTCCGGAATTCGCAGCCACGCAATCTCCCGGGCCCGCACCTGGGCGCCTTGGGTCTGGTCGATGAGGGTGTTGTCAAAGGTGAGCTTGCCGGGGCTGTACGCGTGCAGACCGCGAAAATCGATGGCGTGGGAATTCGTGACGCTGATGGCCGTGGCAAAGGGCGCATTCAGATCGACGCGATAGATGAAGAAATTCGCAATGGTGAGATGGCTGCAACGGTCGATCTCCAACGGCAAGGCCGCGGGGCTCTCGCCGCGCTCCTCCTCCGTCTGCAACGCGTAGATCTGCCAGTTCGAGACATTGCGCAGCGTCACCTCATGGCGGACGTGATGTTCGCTCGAGAGCGCATAGATCCGGCCGGACGTGCTGGTATCGGTGACGGCCAGCCCGGCGGAGGCAAACGGACTAGGCGTCCAGATGCCCTTGAAGGTGCCGCCGCCGCCCGCCGTGACCCACAGGCTGGGGTACTGCGCATCCCACCGGCGCCGGGGATCAGCATCGGCGGTGCGGGTGTTGTTGTAGATCTCGAGCCATTGCCCGTCCGGCCCATAGGTGCCATGCCCGCCGAGGAAGCGCACGTCGTTCACCAGCGAGTTGGCCCCGGCCATCCACTTGAGCGCAACAGCGCGATTGTTGATGCCACCCGTATCCAGACCGAGACCGGTGATGATGGTGGTGCCCCCGGCCGGTGCCTCCAGCAAAGCTTTGGGCGGTCCGGTGCCGGGAAATGAGGGGAGCGTCAGCAAACTGCGCGGTATGCCCGGCAGCGTGGGGGCGACGGGAGCGGCCGTCGGTCCGTTCACGCCCTGAAAGGCCGCAGTGTAGTCGGTCAGCAGGATCTGCGTAGTGACGGGATTCAAACCAATGAGCACGGTATCGGGCCGCAGGGTGATGGTCTGGGTCACCCGGTAGCGGCCGGTCGGCAGATAGAGGGTCCGGTGCTGGGCGATGGCGGTGGTGATGACCTCCGTGTCGTCCGTAACCCCGTCCCCCTTGGCCCCGAGCGAGCGCAGATTGACCCAAGTGGACGAAAGCGGCAGGGCGGGAATGTCGGAGGGCACCGGCGGCGGCAAGGTCTCGAGCACCGCCGCCTCCATGAGCGTTTTCACCTCACCCGTCTGTCCGGGATCGGCCAGCTGCAACCCATGGGAAAATTGCCGCACCTGGTAAATCGGGCCGGAGCCTGCGATCTCTTTCCCACTCTCCCGGAACCGGGCCCAGACCGGCACATTCGCACAGACGGTGTTCTGCAGATTGATCTGGGTCCGGGCGCTTAGCTCATTGCTGATCACCAGCGCCGGACCGGAAAGATTCTCGAAGCGGCAGTCCTGCATCCAGAGTTGCTCGGAGCGATCCGCACGAACCCGCACGGCGGTCGGCAGGTTCCGAAAATGTGTCCGGATCAGCGTGAGGCCTCCTTCCTCGGTCTCGATCGCCGCCGCGCGTTGCCCGGAAAAAGTGGCGTCAATGAGCAGAAACGGCCAGCTGGGCGAGGGCTTGTGCATGGTGATGCCGAATTCTCCCCCGTTAAAATGCAGGTCTTCCGCCTCGTTCCCCACTTCCTCAATGCCGGCCCGTCCCTGTCCGATCCGAAAGTCCATGTGCGCCAGGTAGCAATGTTGCGCATAATGGGAGCGAACCCCCACGGCGGCGGGATTGCCGTCCCCGATCTCGAGGTCAATGTTGCTCATCGCCGAATAGAAGGTGCCGGGATTGGCATCGCGCACCGGACGGTCGGGCGTGGCCGGGCGGTCGCTGACGAAATGCACCATATATTTTTCGTCACCCGTCTGATAGCCCGGCGTGGCGGGGGCTAGCACGAGCACCGGGCGGTTCGGCCCGTAGCCGATCAACCGTATGCCGCTCCAGACGAACAGGGCCCGCGTCAGCCGGTAGCGCCCCTCGGGCAAAAATACGATGCCCCGGCGCGTGGTTTCCTGCACCCGGTCAATCGCCTGCTGCAGCGCGGCCGTGTCGTCCGCCACTCCGTCACCCTGCACCGGAAATTTATCCTTTGTCACATAGACCGCCTGGGCATCGTCCAAACGCTGCGGGTAGAACGAGGCGCCGGAGAGAGAGGTTCCCCCGAGGAATGCAGCCGCGAGCAGGAGGATATTTAGTCGCATGACAGGATGATGTTTGCCCAAGGCAACACACCCCGGCGCTGTGCGCCACCCCTCTCCAGAGGGGACCCAATCATCTGTGGCTCTGCCTTGGATCCCCTCTGGGAGAGGGGCCTGCCGTCCGTACCCTTGGCGAAGGATGGTGCCCGCAGGGCGGGTTGTGTCGGGCTGCGTAAGAGTTTTCACCAGCGATGATTCACCAGGACGGTTTGCCATCACACCCTAGCGAGCCAACGCGACCTGGAAAGGAAAGTTAGCCGTCGCGGCCTTTGGGCCCGGGCCGTAGACGGTGACATAGAGGCGATAGGCTCCGGGTTGCGCCGGTGCCGGAAAATTCAGCTGCCGTGGATCGACTGCAGCGGGAATGGCAGGCAGGGTCAGGTCCGCCGGACGAAGTTCACGGTCGCCGCCAAATCGCTTGTCCCCGCTTTCGGGCTGCAGGGCCCACTTGATGCGCACCTCCCCGGGCTCGCCCCGAGCGAGAGCGAACTCTGCGTGCAGCATGGTCCCAGGCACCACGACCACGCCCGCCGTGGCCCCGCGACCATTCAGCCGGATGGGCGTAATGCGCGGCGCCAAAACCGCCGGGCTGCGGGCCGTCCAGAGAAATTGCAGCACCTCAATGCCCTCCGTCTCGGCGCCATTTTCGGTGTAGAGATTGAACCAGGTGGGCGTTGTCTCCTGCTTCTGCCCCCAGTAAAAAGCGTAGCTGCCGAGGCACCGCGTGTGGTCCTGCAAAATGAGCGGGTAGCGCAGCGCATACTGGAAAGCCTTCTCCGTGCTGGTGGCCTCGATCTCCGCCCCCCAGGGGGTCTTGTCCACCTCCCAGTTGCCATCCGACCCCCACTCCGTGACCAGGTAGGCGCCGGGCCAGCCGGACTTGCGCACATCCTGCGCCAGCACCTTCAGGCCCGCGTACGAATTGCAGCCGAGCAGGTCAACAGATGGACACCGCTGCCGGATTTGGGCCACGGCTGCCGCGCTGACGTGGGCCGTCACCACCATCACCGGATGGAGGGGATCCGTCTGCTTGATGTAGGCGGCCACCGCCTCAATCGTATCCCAGACCTTGGGATTGGCTGCCCGGGCCTCGACCTCGTTGCCCACGGCCCACAGGAGCAGGGCCGGATGTTTTTTGAACTGATCGACCGCCTGCTTGTGCCGGGCGATCTGGGCCTGCACCGCCACCGGGTCATCGTAGTTGAAGCCATTGCGCTCATGCTCGACCCAGAGACCGGCGCAAACCGCCAGCCCGACCTGCTGCGCCTGATCCAGCACGACCGACGTCTGATCGGTGCCCCAGGTCCGCACCGAATTGGCCCCGCTCGCCGCCAGCCGGTCCAGGTGCTGCACGCCGCCGGCGCCGCGGACAAAAAAGGGCTCGCCGCCGCGCCGCAATTCGAAGCCGGCGGTCGTTTCGCGGAGTTCAACCCGCACGGGCTGGGCCAGCGCCGCGGCGCCCACCAGCCAACTGCAAAGGATCACGGTGAATAATTTCATCCTCAAGCTATACGATGATAACGAAAATAATCAAAGTCAGCCGGCAACGCCGCATCGCCGCTGTCCTGGGCGCAGAGCACCGCAAAGGTGCCCGTGAAGCCCCAGCCCACTTCGCCCACGTGGTCATCCGACAGCGTGGTGGCATCAATTCCCGCCACGACCTCGCGCTCGGCGACACCCTCCGCGGCCACCCGGAAGCAAAGGCAGCCCTCGCTCAGTTCAGCCGTCAGGATAACCGCACCGGTCTCCGGCACAGCCTGGGCGGGCCCCAGCAACTCGCTGGTCCGGCCATTCACGGCCCCGCAAATGCGCACCTCGCGGCCACCGGCATCGCCCCGCGTGAGGCAGGCGTAGTAGAAGTTGCCGGTGTTGTAGTACAGGGCGAGCCCCGCGGTCTGTTGAAAACTGCGCGGGGCAAACTCCAACCGGGTGGAAATCCGGCAGCTTTGATGCAGCAGGCGAAAACCGACCAAGCTCTGGTCAAAGGTGGAACCCAGGGAATGCCGGCCGTGCAGCCGCAGAAAACCTGGCCTCTCCGCCAGGGAAAGCCATTCGGCGGCGGCTGGCTCCCGCAGGGTGTTCCACTGCGCTCCGAGCTCGGTCGAGGTGAATTCGTCGGCAAACACCGGCAGGTAATCCTCGGCCGTAATGGCTCCAGGGAGCTCAAAGCATTCGCTCGGCAGGTTGCCCTGCGCCAGCCTCGGCCAGTCGCCGACCGGCCACTCGATCGGTTGCAGCGCCGTTTCACGGCCGAGCATGCAGCGGCGCCGGGGCCCGATGGGACGGCTGCAGAGAAAGGCCACATACCAGCGGCCGTCGGGCGCCTCGACCAGTGAGCCATGGCCGGTCTTTTGCAAGGGGTGCCCGGTCTGGCCCCGCGCCGTCAACAGCGGATGATGCGGACTGATCTCATACGGGCCGGTGAGCGAGCGGGAGCGCGCCACCGTGACCGCATGGTCCCACCCTGTACCCCCCTCGGCGGTCACGAGGTAGTAATAGCCATCCTTGCGATGGAGATGCGGCCCCTCGGTCACGCCGAGTGCGCTGCCGCGGAATATGTTCACCGCGTCACCGATGAGGCGACGCCCTGAAACGGAATATTCCTGTAGGACAATCCCGGCAAAGGCATTGTGGCCCGGCCGCGGGTCCCAGATCTGGTTGACCAGCCACTTGCGGCCATCGTGATCGTGGAACAACGAGGGATCAAACCCGCTGGCGTTCAGGTAGACCGGGTCCGACCACGGGCCCTCAATCCGCTCGGCCGTGACCAGGTAGTTGCGCACGTCCTTGAAGCAGCCGTTCAGCGACTTCGTGTCCGAGTAGATCAGCCAGAATAACCCGTCCGCATGGCTGAGGCAGGGCGCCCAGACCCCGCCGGAGTCCGGATTGCCGCGCAGGTCGAGTTGGGACCGGCGCGTCAGCGCATGGCCGGCCAATTCCCAGTTCGCCAGGTCGCGCGAGCGGTGGATGCGCACCCCCGGCCACCACTCAAAGGTCGAGTTCGCCAGGTAATACCACTCCCCCACCCGCACAATGCTCGGATCCGGATGGAAGCCGGGCAAAATGGGATTGGTGACCAGCGTCATGACATTTAATGGGGATGATGAATAGGATGATAGAATCGCCGGTAGGGCGAATCCTCCGGATGAGCCGTGCGGCCGTGTGGCTCGTCGGGGACGACTCGCCCTACCTATTCAGTCCAAGTCGTCATTCCTCTCGGCGTATAGAATTGGGGCGAGTCATCGGGCCGGAGCCGCCTCGCGCTGATAAACCCGGACGTAGTCGAACTCCATCAGCTGGGGGAAAGCCTTTTCATCGATCCCCTTGACCGCGCCCCAGTCGCCGCCCACCGCCAGGTTCAACACGAGATAGAAATCCCGCTCGAACGGCCACGTCGTCCAGTCGCCGCCGTCCTTTCGGGAAGTGAAGTAGTGCCGGTCGTCGACGTACATGCGGATTTCCCCGGCATCCCACTCCAGGGCGTAGGTGTGGAAGGCGGTGCCGGCATCCGGCACCGGGATCGTGGCCGTGCGCTGGGTATTGTTGCGCCACTGATTTTTGCGGGAATGGGTCGAGGCGTGAATGATCCCCGGGTCGTGGCCCACGTGCTCCATGATATCGATCTCGCCGTTGTCCGGCCATTTGCCGTCGCCCAGGTTCCACACAACCGGCAGCATCCAGATCGCCGGCCAGGTCCCGCGGCCCAGCGGCAGCTTGGCCCGGATTTCAAACCGGCCCGACTGCCAGTTGCCTTTGTTTTTGGTGACCAGCCGTGCGGAGGTGTAGGCGGATTTCTCCCACTTCTCGCGGCGGGCCTCGATGATCAGATGCCCGTCCTTCACCCGGGCATTTTCGGGGCGAAAAGCCGTGTAGAACTGCAATTCCCGATTGCCCCAGCCGTCGCCGCCGACGTCGTAGCTCCAGCGATGCGCATCGGGCGGACCGTCCCGGTCAAATTCATCCTGCCAGATCAGCTTCCAGCCCGGCAGGGTCGCGGGGGTGACGGCGGGCGCCGAGGCATGACCGAACGGGGCCAGCCAGATCAGGGCCGCCGCGGCCAGGCTGCGGGAAAAAAGGCGCGATGTTTTCATAGAGGAGCCCGCACATAGCTCTGGATCGCATGGGCGGGGATGGTGCAGGTGCCGGCCTCACCGGCGACCGCCAGAGTGAAGGGCACGGCCGCATCGGTATCGTTGAGCACGACGGCCACGAGCGAACCGTCGGGGTTGCGAAAGGCCACGGATTGCAGCTTCGCCGGCCCGCCAGTGGACGCAATGCGCCGGGCGCCCGGCTTCACGAATTTGCTGAAATGCGCGATGTAGTAAAAGGCCGGCGTGTAGCGCACCTCCTGGCTGACGGTGTCGACCAGCACCGGGGCATCGCAGTAGTTGCCGACGTGATTGGGTCCGCCGCGTTGGTCGAGCACGATGTTCCAATCGAAGAAGCCCCCGACCCAGTGGCGAAAATCCCCGATCATCTGGCGGGCGTAACCCTCGCCGTGCTCCCAAACCCCGAGCTTGGTGCCGCCTTCCCAGCAGCCTTCCGTGAACAGGATGGGCTTGTCCGGATACAGGGCGTGGACGCGGGCGGAGGCGGCAAAGTCATTACTGACATACCAATGCACCCCGAGGCCCCAGAAATACTTCGCGGCGGCAGGATCCGCCAGCAAGGCGGCCGCGCGGGCCTCGATCCGGTCGCGATTGTGGTCCCAGCCGATCAGCTTCACTCCCCCCAGCCCGGCCTGCTGCAGGACCGGCCCGAGATGGTTGCGCACGAAATCACGCTCCTGCTCCGGGGTAAAGAGGCACGATTCCCAGACCTGCTTGGCCTCCGGCTCGTTCTGCACGGTGAGCGCCCAGATGGGCAGTTTCTCCTCCGTCTTCATCGCCTGCACAAACTTGACGTAGAACCTCGCCCACGCCGCGGCATATTCGGGTCGGAGCGAACCGCCGTCATCCATGCGATTGTTGGTCTTCATCCACGCCGGCGGACTCCACGGCGAGGCCAGGATATGCAGGTTGCCCCCGGCCACCTGATTGGCCTCGTGCAACAATGGCAGCACCCAGCGGCGCATGGGGGCCAGCGTGAAGTTGTGCAGGTCGTAGTCGCCCGGCACGTCGTCGAGCGACCACATGTTGAGCGAGAAATCGCACGAATTGATATGGGTGCGGGCCAGCGTATACCCGATGCCCTCCGTGGGATCGTAGTAGCGCCGGATGACCTCCGCCCGCTTGGCCGGCGGCAACTGGGCCAGGACCCAGGCGGATGATTCCGTCAGTGCTCCGCCGAAGCCGAACATCTCCTGGAACTGCTCGGCGGGATTGAGCTGGAGGACATCCGCCGTGACCGATGCGGCGACGGGTGCCGCCACCGGGCTAAGACGATGACCATTGTCCTTGGCCGTCTCGCTGACGGCCCAGGGGGTGGAAGCGGAGGCGAAGAGCATGGCGGGAGTGAGCAGCAGCCAGGCGGTCTGGCGGAGCGTGACGGACAGAGGCATGGGCGTGGGTCAGGCGGAAGCGGCCGGGGCATTGCCCGCCTTGCGGGCGGCGAGTTCGCGCTCGATCTGCTTTACGGTCGGCTCATCGAGCTTGTACATGAGAATGGAGAGTCCGGAGAGCAGGGCGAGTGTCCCGGGCAGCAGGCTGAACAGCAAAACGAGGCCGTGCACCGCGCGGGGCGTCTGCACGGCATTGGCCACGAAACCAAAATAGCCGTTCAACCAGCCGATCATGGCGCTGCCGATGGCCAGGCCGATCTTCTGCACCATGACAGTGGCCGAAAAAATCAACCCGGTGGCGCGGCGGCCGAACTTCCATTCGCCGTAGTCGGCCGTGTCGGCATAAAAGGACCAGACGATCGCAGGCGTCGGACCCGCCGCGAAGCTGCCGACGATGTTGAGGACGTAGAGGAGCGTCATGTTGTGCGGATCGACAAAGTAGCACAACCCCACCCCCAGCGCGTTCACGATGGTCAGGCTGATCATGAGCGAACGCCGGGCAAAATACTTGGTGAAGAGCTTGGTGGAAAGCGCCCCGGCGATGAAGCAAAGGAAGCCGACGAGGTTGAAGGTCCCGAGGCTGGACTCGTTCCCGATGCAGTATTTGAAGTAGAAGATGCCCGCGCCACTGCGCAGGCCGACATTGGCCAAATTAAGAAACGCGGCGAAGAACAGCACCAGCCAAGGCTTGTTGCGCGTGAGATCCATCAGGTCGGGGCCGATCGAAGTGCCCTGATTGGGCGGCGAGGTCACGCGTTCGCGGGTGTTCGCGAAGGTGTAGAAAAACATGCCCACCGAGATGACCGCGAAGATCGCCATCGTGTTGCGGAAGCCATCCGCCGGACTGCCGCCCGCGGGGATCAGGACTTCCTTCAACCAGGGCACGAGCCAGCCGATCAGCAGGGTGCCGGTAAAGGCGCAGGCAAAACGGTAGGAAGAAAGCGACGTGCGGTCATCGGACGACGGCGACATGACGCCCATGAGGGCGCCATAGGGGGTGTTGATGCCGGCATAGGCGATCAGCGTCAGGGTGTAGGTGATGTAGGCGTAGATCAGCGTGCCATCCGGGCCGAAGCCCGGGTTGGCGAACATCACATAGCCGAGGATGCCATAGGGCAGCGCGCCCCATAGGATCCAGGGGCGGAACTTGCCCCAGCGGGTGTTGGTGCGGTCGGCCACCATGCCGATCACCGGATTGAGCATCGCGACAATGATCGGCATCGTCGCCATCAGCCACCCGGCGGCCGAGTTCTTGATGCCCAGGACATCAATATAGTAGTAGGCGAGGAATTGATTGAAGGCCTGGAAATAGAAATTCGAGGCGGTGTCGCCCAGACCATAGGCGAATTTTTCGCGGAAGGAGAGCGGTTGGTTGGCGGGGCTGGACACGGCAGGAGCGGGGTTGGGGGTGAAGAGGCAGACTTAAAATGGCACTGAACGGACTGGGAGGGTGGATACAATCGTCTGGTCATCCTGAGCGCAGCGAAGGATCCACGGGACCGGGTGTCTTATCACGAGCGAAGGCATGGATTCTTCACTTCGTTCAGAATGACAGGAATGGGGTACTGGCTGATTTTGAAGACGCACCTTAGTCTTGAGTCGGGAGATCGAAAGGCAATTCGAGCGGGCGAAAAAAACGCGCACCAGCATGCAAGCTGGTGCGCGTGTACTAAACCCAAAACATTTTATCCGAACTCAGAACTTGTAGGAGAACTCGATGTGCGAGGAGCGCGGGGCGGAGTAGATCAGGCCGTAGCGCTTCTGGTCGTCGAGCAGGTTGGCAACGTTCAGCTGCACGCTGGCGTCGTGGCCGTCGATCTTGAAGGCATAGCGCACCATGAAATCGACATTCTTGCGCGGAGCCGTCGACAGGATGACCCGGTTGCCTTTCTTGTCCG
>JBAXWQ010000119.1:0-9514 GCA_037128315.1 Opitutia bacterium
CGCTGTTCCCGGCCGACGCGAAGCTGGCCACCCGGGCCGCGGGGAAGGACGTGCTCCAGCCGCTGGCCGCGGCCCTGCCCCTGCTGATCTCCGGCAGCGCGGATTTGCACGGCTCGACCCTCAACTACATCGCGGCGGACAAGGATTTCGACCAGACCAACCGCGGCGGGCGCAACCTGCGCTATGGCATTCGTGAGCACGGCATGGCCGCGATCAACAATGGCGTCGCCTATGACGGCATTTTCCGCCCCTCGTGCGCGACCTTTTTGGTGTTCGCCGACTATTCGCGTCCGTCGATGCGCATCGCCGCCCTGGCGAAGTTGCCGGTGATTTATATCTACACCCACGATTCCATCGGCGTCGGGGAAGACGGCCCGACCCACCAGCCAGTCGAAACGGTTTCCAGCCTCCGGGTCATTCCCAATCTGGATGTGATCCGGCCGGCCGATCCCGAGGAAACGGCGGGCGCCTTTGCCGCCGCGCTGGAACGCACGGATGGGCCGACGTTGTTGGCCCTGACCCGCCAGGCCGTGCCCATGCTCAACGAGGTCTCGGCGCAGGATCGGCGCGCCGGTGTACTCAAGGGTGGCTATGTGGTCGTGCCGGAAACGGCGCCTCTCACTCACGTGCTGCTCGCGAGCGGCAGCGAAGTGCAATGGGCCGTCGCCGCGGCGAAAACTCTCGGCGCCGGCACCCGGGTTGTTTCGATGCCGTCCTTCCTGCGCTTCGACCGGCAACCGGCCGCCTATCGCGAGTCGATTTTGCCCGCTGGCTGCCGCAAACGCGTGGCGATCGAGGCCGGGGTAACCGCGCTTTGGCACAAATATGTCGGTCTCGACGGCAAGGTTGTGGGTATTGACCGCTTCGGCCTCAGCGCCCCGGGCAATATTGCGATGAAGGAACTCGGCATCACCACCGACGCGGTGGTGGCAGCGGCTAAATCGCTCTAGCCCACTGGCAGAGATGATTTTAACTGTAGCCGGCCCTCGGGCAGGCTATGTCATTTTATTGCCTTTTTTTCGCCTTCAAGAATTCACCAAAGACTACTTGCAAAATTCGTTAGGAGGCTGACTGTCTGCTTCCTTACTCATGCCGCACCTGCTTCTCAAAGATCTTCCCCGCTACGACTGCCTGCTGGAAGCGGCCAAGGAATTTCCAGATCTTGATCCATCCGCGATGGAGGCGTTTCTCCACCTCCTGCGCACCGGCGATGAGGTTTTTTCCGTCACCGACCATAATCTTACGGCTCACAACATCTCGAACGGCCGCTTTGGCATTTTGATGCTGCTGTGGCGGAGCACGCAGCCGCGCATTGCCGCGCTGATGGGGGACGCGCCGGGCGCCGCCGGCATGCGCACCCCCGCTGAACTGGCTGAGGCGGCCGGGGTCACCCGCGCCACCATGACCGGGTTGATCGACACCCTGGAACGCGACGGCTTTGTGAAACGCGAAGCCATTCTGAGCGACCGCCGGATGATGTCCGTCCACCTGACCGCCGCCGGCGAGCAGTTTCTCCATGACTTTTTGCCTGATCACTTCAAGGCCATCAGTTCGCTGATGGGTTCCCTGACCGAAATCGAGCGCAACACCCTGGTCCGTTTGCTCGCCAAGATTCAGCAGCAAGCCAGCCAGCTGAATGCCGCGCGCATTCGCGCCGCGACCCTGGCGGCCAGCTGAATCCCTTTTCCCTTAGCCCACAACACCCACGCCCACCATGTTCAAGAAATTCCTCATAGCCCTCGGCGGTTTTGCCGTCGTGGTGCTCACACTCGCTGCGGTCAAGGCCGCCCAGATCAACAAAATGGCCTCGGCGCCGCACGCGCAGCCCGTGAGCGCCGTGACCACGTATACGGCCACGGAGGCCGTCTGGCATCCCGCGTTGCAGGCGATCGGCACGCTGGCCCCGGTCCAGGGGGTCACGATCAGCGCTGATGCCGACGGCACGATCGTGAAGATTGCGGCGGAAAGCGGCACGACGGTCAAAGCCGGCGATCTGCTGGTCCAGCTCGACACATCGGTCGAGACCGCGCAGCTGAACGCCACCCAGGCCCGCGGCGAACTGGCCCGCGTCAATATCGAGCGGGCCCGCGGTCTCCTGGAAAGCCAGAGCATGTCGAAGTCCGAATACGACACCATCGAGGCCTCCTACAAGCAGTCCCAGGCCGATGTTGCCGCCCTGCAGGCGCTGATCGACAAGAAACATGTGCGGGCGCCGTTCGACGGCCGCATCGGTATCCGGCTGGTCAACGAGGGGCAGTACGTCTCCAAGGGCCGCCCCCTGATGCCGCTGCAGAAACTCAACCCGATCTTCGTCAATTTCAGCGTCCCCCAGCGCCAGCTCCCGAATCTCGTGCTCGGCCAGCAAATCTCCGTCTCGGTTGATGCCTTTGCCGGGACCACCTTCCCGGGCGTGATATCCGCCATCAACTCCGAGGTGGATGCGACCAGTCGGAATGTCTCCGTTCAGGCGACGCTGGAGAACCCGGCGGAGGTGCTGCGCTCCGGCATGTTTGCCCAAGTGGAGATCGAGTTGCCCGTCGCCGCCCCCAAGATCGTGCTGCCCGCCACCGCCATCGCCTACGCGTCCTACGGCAATTCGGTTTTCATTGTCGAGAATATCAAGGGCAAGGACGGGGTGGAGTACCTCGGGGTCCGCCAGCAGATCGTGCAGCTCGGGGTCAACCGGGGCGACCTAATTGCCATCGAGGGCGGGGTCAAGCCCGGTGAGCAGGTCGTTTCCGCCGGGGTGTTCAAACTCCGCAACGGGGCCCGCGTTCAGGTGAACAATATCGTGCAGCCTTCGGCCAGCGCCACGCCGAAGCCGGCCAATACCTGAGCGGTCCGAGGTTCCTCTCATGATCTCCAAAAGCTTTACCGACCTCTTCATCCGCAAGCCCGTCATCGCGCTGGTGGTGAACATCGTCATTCTGGTCGTGGGCATCGTGTCCTACACCAAGCTCAACACCCGCCAGTATCCGCGGAGTGACAGCGCGGTGGTCAATGTCACCACCATCTACTTTGGCGCCAGCGCCGACACGGTGCGCGGCTACATCACGACCCAGCTCGAGCGCGTCATTTCCAGCGCCGACGGCATTGACTATATCGAGTCGTCGAGCAGCGCCGGCATCAGCAGCATCAAGGTTTACCTGCGGCTGAACTACGATACCAACGCCGCGCTGGCTCAGGTCAGCGCGAAGATCGACCAGGTGCGCAACGAACTGCCGCCCGGGGCCGAGACGCCCACCATCACGGTCGAGACGGCCGACAGCCAGTTCGCCTCGGCCTACCTGAGTTTCTACTCCGACCGGATGGACCAGAACCAGATCACCGACTACCTGAACCGCATGGTGCAGCCGCGGCTTTCGTCGGTGAAGGGGATCCAGCGCGCCGACGTGCTCGGGGGCCGGGTCTTTGCCATGCGGGTGTGGCTGAAACCCGACCAGCTCGCGGCCCACGGGATCAGCCCGGCCGAGGTGCGGGCCGCCCTCCAGGCCAACAATGCCCTGGCCGCCGTCGGCGCCACCAAGGGCTCCATGCTCAGTGTCAGCCTCGTGGCCAACACCGACCTGAAGAGTGCCGAGGAGTTCAAGAAGCTGGTCGTCGCCCAGCGCAACGGCACCATCATCCGCCTCGCGGATGTGGCCGACGTGGTGCTCGGGGCGGAGGATTACAACAGCGAGGTCAAGTTTGGCGGTCAGACCGCCACCTTCATGGGCCTGTGGGTCCTGCCGACCGACAGCACGGTCGAGGTGATCAAGCGGGTTCGCGAGGTCATGCCTGAGATCGAGCGTGCCCTGCCGGCCGGCCTGCAGGTCAAGATCGCCTACGACGGCACCAAGTACATCGAGGATGCGCTCAAGGAGATCCTGCGCACCCTGCTCGAGACCCTCTTGATCGTCATGGTCGTCATCTTCCTGTTCATGGGCTCGCTGCGCTCGGTGCTCATCCCGATCGTCGCCATGCCGCTTTCCCTCATCGGTGCGCTCGCCCTGATGATGGCCTTCGGCTTCACCATCAATTTGCTCACGCTGCTCGCCATCGTGCTGGCGGTGGGTATCGTCGTGGACGACGCCATTGTGGTGGTCGAAAACATCGAGCGGCACATCCGCGAGGGCGAGACCCCGGTCGATGCGGCCATTCTCGGGGCCCGCGAACTTGTCGGTCCGGTCATCTCCATGGCCATCACGCTGGCCGCGGTCTATGCGCCCATCGCCTTCCAGGGCGGCCTGACCGGCGCGCTCTTCCGCGAGTTCGCCATGACCCTGGCGGGAGCCGTCATGATCTCGGGCTTCGTGGCCTTGACCCTGTCGCCGATGATGAGTGCCTACCTGCTCAACGACCATGACCACGACATGGAGGGTCTGAGCGGCCGGATCAACCGCGACTTCGATCGCCTGCGGAACATCTACGAGAGGCTTGTCGGCGCCAGTCTCGGCTGGGTGCCGGTGACCATCACTGGGGCGGTCATGCTTACCCTGCTGATTGTCCCCTTCTTCATGTTCGCCCAGCGAGAGCTGGCCCCCAAGGAGGATCAAGGTGTGGTCTTCAGCATTTTGCAGCCTTCCCCCACGGCGACGATCGACCAGAACGTCCTCTTTGCCGCGCAGGTGCAGCAGATGTTCAGCAGCGTCCCGGAGTATGAGAACTCCTTCCAGATCACGGGCGCCCAGTTCGGCTTTGCCGGCATCATCCTGAAGCCCTGGTCGGAGCGGAAGCGCACCTCCATCCAGATCCAGGAATCGCTGCAGGCTCCGGCGGCCGCGATCGCCGGCGTGCAGCTGATTGTCACCACCCCGGAGCCGTTGCCCTCCGGCGGGCAATTTCCCATCGAGCTGGTGATCCGCTCCACGGCCGACCACAAGGAGATGCTCGAGTTCGCCCAACAGTTGGTGCTCTACGCCAATACCGAGGCCAACGCCGGGGGCGGGGCCCCCACGTTTTATTTCGCCGACACCGACTTGAAGTTCGATTTGCCCCAGGTCGAGGTGGAGATCGACAAGGACAAGGTCGCCTCCATGGGCATGAACCTGAGCGATGTGGCCCGGGACCTGGGCTCCATGCTGGGTGGCGGCTATGTCAACCGCTTCGTCAATGACGGCCGCAGTTACCGGGTGATTCCGCAGGTGGAATGTGGTCAGCGCCTCAACGCCGACCAGTTGCTCAACTACAATGTGCGCGGGCCGGCGGGCACGCTCATCCCGCTGTCCACCATCGCCAGCCTGAGGCACACCGTGCAACCGCGGACCCTCAACCGCTTCCAGCAGCTCAATTCGGTCAAGATCACCGGCGTCGGCCCCAGCATCGACAATGCCCTCAAGAAGCTGGAGGCGAAGGCCGCCGAGATTCTGCCGGCGGGCTACTCCATCGACTACGGCGGCCAGTCGCGCCAGCTGCGGATCGAGGGCGGGGCGCTGTGGAAGGCGGCCATCCTTGCCCTGCTGCTCATCTTTCTGGTGCTGGCGGCGCAGTTCAACAGCTTCCGTGATCCCTTCATCATTTTGCTCGGCTCGGTGCCGCTGGCCCTCGTCGGGGCCATGGTGCCGATCTTTCTCTGGAAAACCTCCCTGAACATCTATTCGCAGATCGGCCTGATCACCTTGGTCGGCCTCATCGCCAAGAACGGCATCTTGATCGTGGAATTCGCCAACACCCTCCAGTTGCAGGGGGTGGCCAAGGCCGTGGCCATCCGCCGGGCCGCCGCGACCCGGTTGCGTCCGGTGCTCATGACCTCCGCGGCGACGGTCTTCGGTCACTTGATGCTGATCTTCGTCACCGGCCCGGGCGCCGCCGCCCGTAACAGCATTGGCTGGGTGCTCGTGGTCGGCATGGCGGTCGGCACCGTGTTCACTCTTTATGTCGTACCGGCTTTCTACATGCTGATTGCACGCGATCAGGCGGCACTGCGCCCGGCCGCCACCACCGCCCCGGTCGCGGCCGAACCCGTGCTCGCCAAATAATCAACTCTCCTTCCTCATGAAACTCCCCATGCGTCTGACCAGTATCCTCCTTGCCGGTGCGACCTTGTTCGCCACCGGCGCGGGCTTCGCCCAGCTCAACGACGGCAAGCCCGACCCGGACATCGCGCTGCCCCCGGCGCTGGATCTGCCCTACGCCCTGGCCTTTGCCTTGGACAATAATTTCTCCATCCGCCAGGCCAAGGAGCGCATCCGCCAGCAGGAGGGTGTGGTGCTGGAGGTGCGCGGTCCGCAGATTCCGAACGTGTCCGCTTCGGGCAGTTACCAGCGCAATGACGCCAAGGTCGGCCCGACGGGGGAGGACAAGTATTGGTCCTTCAGCGTGGTCGCCCGACAGGCCATCTACGCCGGCGGCGGCATTTCCGCCAGCGTCCAAAGCCAGCAGCTGGCCCTGGATGCGGCGGTGCTGGCCTTGCAGGCCGTGATCAACGATGCCTTGCTTGATGTCCGGACCCGCTTCTACACCGTCCTCCTGAGCCGGGAAAAAATCAAGGTGCAGGAGCAGAATTCCGAGCTGCTGCGCCGCCAGCTGCAGGACGTCAAGAACCGCTATGAGGCCGGCACGGTCTCCAACTTTGAGGTCCTGCGGGCCGAGGTGGCGCTGGCCAACGCCCAGACCCCGCTGTTCACGGCCCGCAACGACTACCGTCTGGCCATCGAGGAACTCCGCCGTTCGCTTGGCTTCACCAACGCGTCGGAAAATAATCTCCGGGATGCGCCTGAATTTCTCGGCTCACTCGAGTTCACGCCGGCGAGCTTCGACCTGCACACCGCCTTGGCCTCCGCCCATGAGAAGCGGCCGGACCTCCAGCGGCTGCGCAAACTCCAGGCCGCCGCCGAGCAGGGGGTGACCGTCCGCCGGTCCGCGTATTTCCCCACCGTCTCGCTCTTCGGGGCGTACGATTGGCGAAAGGCCGTCGGTTCCAACAGCCTCCCGGGCGATCGAGACGGCTGGACCGTCGGGCTGGCCTCGACCTGGAATATCTTCGACGGCAAGGCGACCGCCGGTCGCGTCGTCCAGGCCCGTTCGCAGCTGGAACAGGCCAAGCTTTTCCTCGACGAAACCCAGCTGTCGGTGGATGTCGATGTGCGCCGGGCCATCTCCACGTTCCAGCAGGCCACCGAGCTGGCGGAAGTTTCCAAAAAAGTGGTCGGCCAGGCCGAGGAGGCCCTGCGGCTGGCCAACGCCCGCTACAACTCCGGCACCGCCACCCAGCTGGACGTGCTCACCTCGCAGGTCGATCTGACCACGGCTCGCCTCAACCAATTGCAGACCTTTTACGCCTACAACGTGTCCGTCGCGTCCACCCGCAAGGCGATGGGCCTGACCGATGAGATGCGCCCCACGGCGGAAATCGTCTATCAGCCCAAATGAAGTCTGAGCGCAGCTGGCCGGGGCCTTAAACCGGCCCGCGGCTGCGCCGGGCGGCCTTGACCCCCGGACCACGCGGTTTGCGCCGCCCCGCATTTTCTCCTGCTCCCGGATTGATTCCGCCTCCATGAAGCCCGCCCGTCTGCTCCTCCTCACCCTCGGCCTCATTCTGGGACTCGGGGCTGTCGTTGTGGGCGTGGGGCTGACTCCCGCCGTGCAACGCTGGGCACTGTTGCGGGCCGCAGCCTCCCGGCCCGAATTGAAGCTGGCGGTGGCGGAGGTATCCGTGGGCTTTTCCCGCCTGTCCCTGGCCGGCCTCGCGCTGGAGCAGAATGGGCTCCGGGTGAATCTGGGCCGGCTCGATGCCGACTATTCACTGTTTGACTTGGTGTTTCGCCGCCGGTTGCAGATCCAGCAATTGACGGCCAGCGGCCTGCTGGTGGATGCCAGCCGGCTGGCCCCGGCCCGGACGCAGGCGGCCGCCGCCGCGGGTCCGCTGGCCGCTCCCGGATTGTTGGGCCAGATTCAACTGCCCGTCGCGTTGCTCGTGGAGAATGTCCGTCTGGAGGGTCGGGCCTTGCTCCCTGGCACCTCGTCCGTTGCGGCGGAATACAAAATCACGGGCGGCCATTTCGCCCCGGGGCAGGAGGGGTCGCTGCAGCTGATTGGGACCATGAAGGATTCGGCCATCAATGCGACCGTCGCCGGGCTGCGGGCCCAGCTCAGCCTCCGGGCCACCCAGACGACCGCGAATACCTTCAGCCGGATCAGCCTGACCGCCGTCGTGGACGCGACGGGCCGGACGATTTCCGGTGAGACGCAACTCAAGCTGGCGGCGGAATTGTCCCGGGATGCCGCGGGCGAGAAATACTCGCTCAGTGTCGATACGCTCCTGGGCGGGGCGGCGGAAAATGTGCTGGCCGGGCAGGCGACGCTGCCCCTCGGCCGTCGGGATTTCACCGGCCAATGGTCGCTCAAGGCCCGGACCGCGCAGTTGAAGCCTTTTTTCCTGGGCGGCGCGCTGCCTGAATTCCGGGCGGCCGGCGAGGGGCGCTTTGTCTATGCGCCCGCCACGCAGGCGGTCAGCCTGCAGGGCAAGATTGACGTGGCAGCGAGTCACCTGGAGACGATTGCTCCCGCCCTCCGGGTGCTGGGTGCCGTCAAATGCTCCGCGCAATTCGACTTGGACGCGGCAGGTGCCGTGGCCCGCATCCACCAGCTTGACGTGCGGCTCGAGGGGGATCAGCCCGTGCTCGAACTGCATGCCGCCAGTGCGGCGGAGTTGAATTTCAAGGATAAGCGCCTGCAGGTCGGTCCGACGGGCATCGGTGAGGCGCTCGACCTGAATATCACCGGCCTGCCGCTGGCGTGGGTCGGGCAGTTTTTTCCGGGGGTGGAGATCACGGGTGGCCTGATCACCGGACGGATGACCGTCACCGCGGAAACGGATCGGCTGCGCGCCCGGGTCAGTCAGCCGCTGCGCCTGGCGGGGGTGACCATCGCACAGGGCGGGCAGGTGCTGCTGAACCAGGCGGATTTGAGCCTCACCGCCGAGGCCTTGCTGACCGCCCAGGATCTGGCGGTCACCATCAGCGAATTTTCCGGCAAGACTCCCGCGGGGGACACCTTCCTGGTCAGCTCCCACTTGCTGCTGCCGGTGGCGCCGTCGCCCTCGGTCGCGCTCACGGCCAATTACTCGGCTGATCTGCCTCAGTTGCTGGCCCCGTGGCTGCCGCTCGGTCGCGTCAAGGTGGTGGGGGAGGTTGACCTGACCCAGTCCGGCGAAAAAATCGCCGTGCAGCGCCTCCTCACGACCGTGACCGATGGGCAGGATGCCGTGTTGTTCCGCGCGCAGGCCCAGCACCCGTTCACCCTCGATCTGGCGGCGCGCCGCGCCGTGCTCGAGTCTCCGGGCCCCGCCGATCTGCTGCAGTTGACCCTGGGCCACATTCCCCTGGCGCGACTGCCCCTGGATCTCCCGGGGACGCGCCTGGGCGGATGGGTGGAGCGGGGTGAGCTCATTTTGGCCGCTGACGGGGAAAAGCTAATCCTGCGCGCCTCGTCGCCGGTTTCCCTGACTGACCTGTCACTTAGTCAGGATGGGAGGCCGGTTTTCACGGCGTTGCGCCTCGCGGCCCGACCATCGGTTGAAATGTCCGGTCCCGCC
>JBAXWQ010000012.1:0-23904 GCA_037128315.1 Opitutia bacterium
GGATCTTTCGGAAGAGGTCTACTCCCACCTGAAGGAGCATGGCGGTGCCCCCGAGGGCGCCATGCTGGCCACGCTGAAGATTTCCGCGGCCCATGCGGCTCGGCTCGCCCAACCCCTCCTCGGCGGGACGCCGGCCAACAGCTTCACCGTACACAACCTGAACTTTCCGTTTCCCTGCCGGCCCGACACCACCATGCAGCAGACCGTCCCCGCCCAGGTGCATGTGCCAGGTCTTTTCAGCCCGCAGGCCGACGACGGCTCCCACCGCCTCGTCTGGGGCAATATTATTGATGTTTCGCCCGCGACCCCGCTCACCGACGTGTGTTGCTTGGAGCAAGGGCTGATCAGCCACAGCGTCCTAGACTACCGCCGGCTCGGCCACCCATGAAGCTCGTAATGTTTGACATGGATGGGACACTGACCGACGCGTTCGCCATTGAGGAGAACTGTTACGTGCGGGCCATGCAGGACGCGCTGGGCATTCCGAATGTCCACATTGACTGGCACTCCTATCCCCATACCAGTTCCACCTACTGCTTGGATACTGTGGTGCAAAAGGCCCACGGGCGTCTGGCCACACCCGAGGAGGCCCGGGCGGTGCAGGCCCGGATGATCGAGATCATGGAAGAAGCCACTCGCCGCCATGGCCGTAGGACCCAGCAGGTGCCCGGCGCCGCCGCCGCCGTGCGCGAATTGCTGCGACTGGGCTACGGGGTGGCCATCGCTTCGGGCGACTGGGAAGCCACGGCACGGCACAAGCTGGCTTCCGGCGGAATCCCTTTCGAAAACCTGCCCGCCGCTTACAGCGATGTGGCTTACGCCCGAACGGAAATCATGCGGGTCGCACTGGCCCGGGCCGCCGCGCACCATGGCTGCACCAGCTTTGAGCGGGTAGTCTACGTAGGTGATGCGGACTGGGATGTCCGGGCCTGCCGCGAACTGGACTGGCCCCTGGTCGTTGTCGGGCATGACACGGAATCCGCCCGCTTCAAGAATCAGGGCGTCTCCCACGTGATTCCGCATTATCTGGAAATCACAAGCTTCCTCAGCGCCATTGAGCAAGCCACCGCGCCCCGGCAGACGGCCTGAATTTTTTCAGCGGGCCGCAGATTTGGCGGCGAGCAGCGCGGCTTTTTCCGCCGTAGATAGAAAGGCGATCTCGAGCGCATTGAGCTGGGCCTGACGAATCTCCCCAGAGGACAGCCCGGCGGCCGGGGCGGCACGGGTGTACTCGTGCCGCAGATCGATGCCACTGATGACGGGATCGTCCGTGTTGATCGTCGCCAGCAGGCCTTGAGCGAGGAACTGCTTCATGGGATGCGCCGCAAAGCTGGGCACGGTATTGGTCTGCACATTGCTCGTCAGGTTGATTTCCAGCCCAATCCGCAGCGCAGCGAGATGTTCAATTAGTGCGGGATCGTCAATGGCCCGGATGCCATGCCCGATGCGGGTCGCGCCCAGTGCCCGTACGGCCGACCACACGCTCGGTGCCCCGCCGGCCTCGCCCGCATGCACGGTAATGGCCCAGCCAGCATCCCGACCCCGCCGAAAATGCTCCACGAACAGTTCAGCGGGCCAGTTCTTCTCGTCGCCGGCCAAGTCCAAAGCCGTCAGGTGGGCCTGCTGGGTCAACAAAGCATCAAGTTCAATCTGACAGGCCTCAGGCCCAAACGTCCGGCTCAAGATACCGATCAGTTTCACCTTCATTCCGGTTTGGGCCCGACCCTCCTCGATGCCGGCCACAACCGCCTCGACCACTTTGGCGGGATTCAGGTTATTCGGACCGGCCATGAAATAGGGGCTGAAGCGCAGCTCGAGGTAGTCGATGCCTTCGGCCTTGGCATCCTCGATATTTTCCCGGGCAATGCGCCGGCAGGCTTCGTAGTCGCCCAGCACGGCGATCATCCAGTGCAGCTTGTTCAACCAGGTAATCAGGTCGGGCATCACCCCGTCCACCTGCACGTGCGGGCGGAGAGAGGCGATCGTGTCGCCGGGCAACTTGATGTTATGCTTGCGCCCCAGATCAAGGATGGTCTGCAACCGGACGTTGCCGTCGAGATGACGGTGCAAGTCGATAAAAGGCAGCGCAGCATCGATCATGTCAGGCAATATCATCTTCCGATCGTGGCATGGTGATGGCGGGGGACAGCAAGAAAAGCAAAGCGGCAAGAGCGTAACCCAGAGCGGCGCCCCCGGCCGGGAAAAGCGAACGCCCAGGGGTCCATTGCCCGCTCAACCAACCCAGGAGCGGCAGATCGATCACCGTATCGCGGCCCGTCAGTGCATAGGAATGCATCAGACCCGTGAGGGCCAGCAGGCTGGCGACCGCGCACCAGGCGGCCGCCCGCCGCCACTGACGGTCGATGATGCACACCACGATGGCCGACCAGATCATGGCCGAATAGAGAAACCCCTGCTCCAAGGCGAAGCCCCCACCGAGATAGGCTCCGGCTGCATGTGCGGCCTGCAGCAAGGGGGCGCTGAGGATCGCGGCACCCGCACCCAGCGAGGTCTTGACGATCAGCATAGTCCAGGCCGCCAGAGCCGGCATTAGGCCCACGATGACGGCAGGGTAATATTTCTTGTCGGTGACCTCAAAGGCCTGCGCCGCGATGATGATACCGATCCACAGGATGATCGCTATGCCGGCCTCAGCCGGGATGAGCCAAGTAAGCGCGGCCATGGCCCCGGTCAGGCAAACCAGAGTAATGCCTATCCCATTCAGCACCGAGTAGCCCGCCCGGGCACCGAGTTTCTTCCACGCCGGATGGCCAATGTAGATCGACGTTGGAAACGGCGATCCGAAACAGGCGGCCGCGATGGTCCCGAGTCCGTTGATGATCAAGCTGGGGCGCACCGGATAGCTGTCACCCGCGGCCGCCGCCGACTCGATATTCTGCAATGAGGCCAGCACGCCCAGCAGCCCAATTGGAATTACCACCGAGAGATAGGCAACGATGTGGCCACCCATGAGGGCCGTCCGCATTTCCCCCAGCACGGGCACGGGAAAATAGAGTTTGAAATGAGCCAGTGGCTGCGCCGCCGGACCGCCGACCGGCGCCAGACCGGTTGCCCAAGCCAGTGCCGTGCCGACGGCGAGAATGATCAAGGTCGCCGGTATGCGGCCGCGAAATTTAACCCGACCGAAGAAAACGACAAAAACCAGCAACAGCATCACGATCCCGATGATGGGGGTAGCAAACGCCTGGAAGAGGAAGCCCAACCCGAGGAAGCCCAGCCCCACCCCGGCCAGCGTTGCCAGCATGGCCGCCGGCGGCGTATGGCGGCGTATTTTCTCGGCAATGAAGGCGCAGCCAAATTCCAGCAAGCCGCCCAGCAAGCAGGCCACCAGGCCGGCGTGCCAGGCAAAGCGTTCCGGGTCGGCCAGACCCTGCGCGACCGCCAGTTGCTTGGCCGGCAACATGACCAAGAAAACGTGGGCGAACAGGCCGGGGGTACTGATACCATAGGGCAGTGCCGTGACGTCGGTACGCCGTTCCCGTTTGGCCAGTTGCAAGGCCTGCCAAGCATAGAAAAGATTGCCGACAAGAAAGGAAATCGCGACCCCCGGCAGGATGCGTCCATAAATCAGGGCCGGAGAGAACCCCAGCACGATGGTGCACAGTGGGGCGAGGATGAGCAACTGCACCAGGTTGTTGACGAAGGCCACCACGAAGCCCTCGGTATCGCCGCGAGAGAAGAGCTTCATCGGCACTGCCCTGGCGCAGCCAGGAAACCGGCGAAATAGGTGGTCCAGCGCGCTGCCGCCGCCGCCGCGGTCTGACCCAGTTGTCGGTAGTCCTGGCCGGGATTCGATTGCGTGCGATTACTGCCGGCGCGAAATACGATGTGCGGCACCCCGAGCTGGGTGCAAACCTGGGCGATGGCGGCGCTTTCCATTTCCATGATGTCCGGGTTGAGCTTGGCTTTCAGGTCTGCGATCTTGGCCTCCGATACGCCAAAGAGATCGCTCGCCGAGACCACCCCGGTAAGCACCTTGGGCCGGTAGGTCTTGCCGTTCACGGTAACCGGCTCCGCCGTGTAGCCAGCGATCGCGGCCCGGGCTAATTTCAAAAGGCGCGGGTTCGGGCGATAGTACCAATGGGTCATCTGACCCGCGATCGGCCCGCGAACTTTCCGATATACCATTCCCTGGTCGGTCAGACTGCCTGCGGCATGATGGATGGTCTTGGTCGAGATCACCGTGTCGCCGGTCCTGATGCGCGGGTTGACGCGTGAGCCGGTCCCGGAAACTACCACTTCGGTCGGCTGGAAAGCGTGCACGAATAGGGCTGCAACCATGGCGCCATTGGTCACCCCGACACCGGTTACCGCGGTCACCACCCGCCGGCCGCGCAATTGGCCCGTGACATAGGGGAAGCAGGCTAGCCGGCCGGATTTTGGCTCCTTGATCTGCGCCTGAATCAGGCGGATCTCCGAAGGCATGGCACTGAGGATCAGGGTAAGCGCAGCGGAAGGCGTGGACATGACCGTTGGCACAGCACAAGGCTGACCAAGCCCGGAAGATAATGCACGCCACAAGAAGGCGCGGTTGCCTTTAGGAACGAGCCGTGTTCAGTGACGCCCGTCCATGATAGAAGTCCAAAATCTCACCCGCATCTTCCGCACCTATAAAAAGCAGCCTGGCTTCTGGGGTGGGGTTAAAGGTCTCTTCCACCGAGAATTTGAGGAGACCCGCGCCGCAGACAATATATCGTTCAGCATCAAGGAGGGGGAATTTGTGGGATTTCTGGGGCCCAACGGCGCCGGCAAGACCACCACCCTCAAGATGCTTTCGGGCCTCATCTATCCCACCAGCGGCCAGGCCAGCGTCGCCGGCTTTGATCCGACCAAGCGGGAAAATGAATACCGCCGCCTCTTCGCCCTCGTCCTCGGACAAAAAAACCAACTCTGGTGGGATTTGCCAGCCATCGAATCCTTTTATCTGTTGCGGGCCATCTACGGCCTGGAGCAGAAGAGCTATCAGGCGACCCTCGACGAACTCGTCACCCTGCTCGGGGTCGGTTCCAAGCTGAATGTCATGGTACGCGAACTTTCGCTCGGGGAACGCATGAAGATGGAGTTAATCGCGGCGCTGCTGCATCGGCCCCGCGTCCTCTTTCTCGACGAGCCGACCATCGGCCTCGACGTCATCTCGCAGAAGGCGGTGCGCGACTTTTTGCGCGACTACAATCGCCGCAATAAGACCACGATCCTCCTGACGAGCCACTACATGGCGGACATCACCTCGCTTTGTGAGCGGGTGATCGTCATCGACCACGGGAAAAAAATCTACGATGGCAACCTGGACCGCATTACCGGGGCCGGCGCCCAGCAGCGCATCATCAAGTTCAAGCCCCGAGGCGAGACCTGGCCCACCAATTGGCAACCCGTCCATGGCACGGCAAAGGTTTGCGATGATGGGGAGGTGCTCTTGCACGTGCCCAGCGAACAGGTAGTAGAAGTATGCCAGCAGATTCTCAGTGCGGGCCCGGTGGACGATCTGACCATCCAGGACGTCCCGCTGGAGGACATTATCACTGAGCTCTTCTCCCGCGGGGTTGTAACCGTCAAATAAGCGGACGGCGTAACGTTCCGAGTTGGTGTTATGCCCAAGCTTCGGATTGCCAAACCCCATGCGGCGCTCCAGCCTCCCGAAAATTTTCACCATGCTTGACGACGCGCCGACCGCCCCTACCCCACCAGCCATCCGCCCCAAGGTGCTCATCATCGATGATGAACTTGGTCCGCGAGAAAGCATGAGTTATCTCCTGCAGGATGAGTTCGAGGTGCTGGCCGTCGACCGGGTGGACCGCGGGTTGGACCTGATCAAGCTCGAATCATTTGCCGTGATCATCATGGACATCAGGATGCCGCAGAAAAACGGCATCCAAGGGCTGGAGGAGTTGCGTCGGATCGAGCCCTACTCGGCCGTAATCATGATGACCGGTTACGGCGCGCTCGCCTCCGCCCAGGCCGCCATGAGCCTCGGGGCCAACGAATACCTGAAGAAGCCCTTTGATGTGGATATTTTATTGCAGGCGGTGCGCCGGCATGCCGGCGAGGCCTTGGAGCGCCGGAAGCGCGCCGCATTGCTTAAGCAACTCGAGGAAAGGTACGAAGCGGTGAAGCTGGAGCAAAAAAAGAACCAGCTGCAGGTTGGCTATGGCCAGGCCGCCGCCGAAATGGTGCACGACATCTGCAACCCACTCGTTGTCACGATTGGGTACACCCACATGTTGCTCGACGTGGCGCGCAACCTCCCCGCTGGTTCTCCTGCGATCCAGCGCCTGATCCATTACGCGGAACGGCTGGATCACTGCTCCTCCTTCTGCCTGCATCTCGCGGAATCCTGGCGCCAAAGTACCCGCCATGTAGTTAAGAGCGAAACCTTTGCGCTCTATGCTGCGGCGAAAGAAACCCACGGGGTGCTTTTTTTTGATTCACCGTATATTGAAGTCGAGGGGGACCCAGCCACCTGCATTAACGGGGTCCGCTTTGAAATCATCCGCGTGCTGCAGAATCTGCTCAAGAACTCTCTCGAAGCTAGGGCGACGCGGGTTGTGGTCTCCATCACCAAAAGTGGAGGCCGGGCCATCATGGCCGTATCGGATAATGGCACGGGCCTACCCGCCGAGGACATGGCCAGTGTGCTAAAAAAGCCCCTCGCCTCGACCAAGGCGCACGGCACGGGCTTGGGCCTGACCATTTGCCGCCACATTGCCACGGCTCATCAGGCAACCATGAAGGTGGAGGCCCGCGGAGGCGGAGGCACGATCTTCACCTTCGACTTTCCGCTCGCAAAAGAGTGAGAAGGCGCTCAGCTGCGACGAGCGTTAGCGATGACTTTCGCTAGCTCATCACGTAACCACGCGTTGACCGCAGAATAGTCAGGCACGGGGAACCCCCGACTCGCGGCCACACTGGCCGTCACTTCGCTGAACAGGGTCATTTCGGCCAGAAGCGCGTTAGCCAGAGCGAGTTGATCCGGCCCAGTTGAGATCTCTGTCTGCCGCAATCGAGTCTCGTCTAGCCATTGCTCAGCTTTCCGTGCTTCCGGCCGCGGTCGCCTGCCCGCCAGCCTGGCCTCTTCCTGGAGAAGAGCGTATACATCACGAACCATCAGCAAATGAAGCCAATGCATTGCAGAACGCAGCTCGGGACGGACGATTTTTTTGAATATCCAGACAGATTTTTGCCAGAATGAAGTCACATGTTGCTTAAATTCCTTTTGCTCAAGTTCTGCCTCTGGCCACTCACACTCGAGCGCATTCAAACGATGCTGCCAGTCGGAACTTCCAATCAAGATCCGATAGCCAGAACCCAGCATAAACGAGCGCGTTTCTTGAATTCCGCGACGAAGCCGGTATGGCATCATATGCTTCCAGTCAGCGTGTGGCATTGCAGCATAGACTGATTTCATTTGCCATGATGCAAGAGGGACAAAATCCGCCTCAAAACCCTGATCAAAAACGCCGCTAACCTTAATCACACCGCGTGGAGTGAGTTCGGAATGCGCACACCAGCACGGGGCGATTTGATGTAACCAGTCAGCTTGGTGGTAGCGTTGCGGCCGACTTGTAATAAGGTGAAAATCCCAATCAGACCATACATCGAACCCGCCACTTGACCGCACACGTGAACCTGCGAGCACTAAAGCTGCGATGTCCTTTTGCTGACGAGCCCAATCGACGATGCGAGCTTCGAATTCTGTGGCAGTCATACCAGCACTTATGTGGGTCTATACACTTATAGGAGCAAATCTCTTTTGCGATTCTGAAGCTTGCCGTTGATGTGAGAGTCCTCCAATCAATGAGGTCTATTTAGATGCTGCGGGAATACCCTGAAATGACCTGCTTATCTACCAACCCTCCTTGTTAGCAAAACTCACAAGCATGCCATTAATCAATCTGCTGGTCTCCAACCCGGTCAGATAGCTGCTCCATCCTCATATAAAATCCATGCGCCGTCGCGTTAAGATCACCGGAATTGGTCCGGTTACCCCGGCAGGTATTGGGCGCGAGGCGTTCTTTGACGGCATCAATCAACCGGTCAGCCGGATCAAAGCCATCAATCGATTCGATCCTGCTGCTGGAATGTTCGTTGGAGCTGAAATTGTCGGCTTTGACCTCAGGCATTACGCACCGAGAGAAAACCCAAAGCGCCTGTCCAGACATACCCAATTCAGCCTTACGGCTGCAATTTTGGCATTAAAAGATGCAGGCCTGACCAGCGAGGAATTACAGAATCTCAGGCCCGTTGTGGTCACAGGCACCTCCATGATGGATTTTGACAAGATTGGGCGAGGAATGGAGTTGGTCATGAAGAAGGGCGTGCGGTATACACAAGGCAGCATCATGTATGAGGCATCGGTCGCCAATGTGGCCGGAAAAATCATCGAGTGGTTAGGCATTCCCGCACGAATGCTTACTATGCAGACTTCATGCTGCTCCGGCCTAGATGCTGTCGGGCAAGCAGCCGAACTTATCGCCAATGGCCAATCTGATTTGTCCCTTTGCGGAGGTAGTGAGTGCCCATTGTCTTTTTATCCAATGCTAGGTTTCAATGCCTCGGAACTTAGCCCTGCCACTAACGAGACACCTGAAAAGGCCTGTCGGCCTTTCGACTTATGGAGATCGACTGGCGTACTCGGTGAAGGCGCATGCATATTCGTACTTGAGCCAGAGAACAGTCCTCGTCCAGCACTAGCCTGGATCTCGGGCTACAGTTATGCGAATGACCAAGACGGAAATCCCGCCATGGGCTTGGTCACCGCAGTTCAACAGGCTCTGGCCAATGCAAAGCGTCGACCTGAAGACGTTGAATTCATTAATGCGTGGGGAACTGGTCACCGTGTGATTGATGCCAATGAAAGCCGTGCATTACAGCTTCTGTACGGCACTCGGTTGGCGGAAATCCCAGTCAGCTCCATTAAAGGCGCCATCGGAACACCTTTGGGTGCATCCGGTGCCATCCAAACAGCCAGCACGGCATTGAGTCTGCTGCATGGCTTATTGCCACCAACTGTTAACTGGGAAACACCCGACCCCTCTTGCCCCCTGAATCTCTCCAATCAACCCCGGCGGCTTCCAGTAAAAATTGCCGTGGTCAATAGCCATGGGCTATCAGGCAGCAATTCCGCGCTGGTAATCGAAAAATAATGTCATCTGTGATTTTGATAATGGCGGGGCTCACCTTCGTAATTGGAGCCGGCGTTTTGTGGATTAATTCGCGAAGGTTTATCAATCAAATTTTTGCGTTAGCATCACTCACTTCTACGGCGTGGCTGTATTTTTTCTTTTCTGCACAACGTGCAGGGGAAAGCTATTTACACTCTGCTGCAATAAATCCTGTACCTTGGTTGAAAGCGACTTCTGCGGCGGGGGCGTTCTTCCCGTGGATCATCTGGCTCTTCATGCAGTCGATCCTGACCGCGGAAGGCCAATCCAATAAGACTCTTCGCCGCTCATGGCCTTGGCTGCTGATAGGCACAATTCTTGCCTCCCTATGCTTCACGGAACTCTTCATCCCGAGCGACTCCACCCCTGATCATCCTACGCGAGGAATCGGCTACCTAGTCTATATATCAATTAGCGTAATCCTATATATTTTTCTAATCTTCCAATCGTATCGGCATCTCAAAAGGGAACAGGGAGTCCGTCGTATAGAGCTGCAATTCCTAACTTTCAACAGCGGGCTCAGTTGTCTGCTGGCTATCGCTCTCACTTTCGTCGGAAGCTATTTCAACATACGTTTTCTTTCCCGACTCAGCCCGATAACAATAGTAATTTTTTATGCACTTACAGCATGGGCAATCACGGTGCACCGGATCTTCGATGCCCGGCAGATCTTTCTCTCGATAGTGCAAAGGCTAGTGCTAGTAATCATTCTGACCTTGGGTATTTTCGGCGGTTGGTGGTTACTTGCCTTCATTTTTCTTCCTCCAGGCGACTTGATCCTGAGTGTGGCAATCTGCACCGCATTTACGTTCTTGCTGGAGCGCAAGACGAGGGAATGGTTCGGAATTAGTCCTGAGCAGAATATCGCCGCCACCCGACGTGCAGTAATTGATCTCGCCCGGAAGGAGCCAAGCCCGGAAATTTTGGTGGTCGAGTTCGAGAATCTGCTCCGTGCCTGGGGCCAGACGGATTACGCCCGGTTGCTGTTTGATAGCGGGGAGATCTACGCCGCCGGTGATCGAGAGTTTGCCAAAGGCCGGCCGGCCCATATCGCCCTTTGCAAAGCAGGTTGGAGCACCCCTGAAAGCCTTCAGCGGCAGCGCCCCGAGCCTGGGCTCATCGACCTTCGCCAGTACCTCAAAGAGTACTCACTGGGGTTGATTGTTACAGCGCCACGCAGCAGCCCCAATCCTTCCTTGTTACTTACGCTTGGCACCAAGGCCAATCATCGTCCCTTCACTTACCCTGAGGTGCAACAAGCACAGGAAATTGCGGAATTCATGGATAACATCCTCGCCCGCTCCCGGCTTACCTTGCAGGCCCGTCAGTCCGAGCAACTTGCCACAATCGGACTATTGGGGGCAAGCCTCGCCCATGAGATTCGGAACCCGCTGGTCTCCATCAAGACGTTTGCGCACCTGCTGCCAACCCGTTTTGACGATCCGGACTTTCGTCGCCGGTTCAATCTGCTCATTCCATCCGAAGTCGACCGGATCGAAAACCTCACCCAACAGCTGCTCGACCTGTCCAATCCCCGGCGCCACCAGATGGAACGGATTTCTATGCATCAGGCCGTGCGTGAAGCGATCGACCTAATGCAGATCCGTGTCCAGGAAGCCAAAGCTTCAATTGCCCTGACCCTCGACGCCAAGGACGATACCATCTGGGCAGACAGCGGTGCCATCCGGCAGGTATTGATCAATCTTTTCATCAATGCATTCCAAGCCCTCGAATTTCAGGAAAGCAACCGCCTGATCGAAGTCTGCAGCCGTAGCGCTGCCGGGGGGAGCGTTATTCTGGAGGTGAGCGACAACGGCCCCGGTATCCCACCGGATCAGCGCGCACGGCTATTTCACCCCTTTGTCTCCACTAAAACCAAGGGCATGGGCCTTGGGCTTGCCGTCTGCGCGGATATCTTGCACGAACACCATGCCACCATCATAGTGCCTGACATCGGGCGCCCCGGCGCCACCTTCCGCATCACTTTTCCATGCCCGCCACCCTCATCCTGACCTCTCCGGATCCCGGCCTTGAGTCTGCATGGAAACACCAGTTGCTCCCGCGTGAACCGGCCGTCTATTCCCGCCCAGGGGAGCTCCAACGCGAGCTGCTTCGGCCCGGCTCACGTGTCTGGATCACTGACATTAACGATTCCCGCACCAAGCTCGCCTGCGGTATCAGCACCCTCACCATCCTCGTCGGCCAGCCGCATAGTCTGCCTTTTGAGGAAGCCCGACAGAACCGAACGGCCCGGCTTTTCCTATCCTACGAAGATAGCCGCTCGCGACTGGGGGAAGCCGTCAGCTTGCTCGAGGAAATTGCAGATAAAAACGCCCAATTGCAGTCGACCCTAGAACGCACCCGCCGCAGCGAGCCGCCGTTCCCGCGTGATCTGCCCATCAGTGCGGCGGAACCCACCGACTCTTGGGATTTCCTCGAAAGCGCCCTGGAGCACCTCGGCGACCGTAAGCGCCTGCTTGATGAATTCCGCCGGGCCGGTCGATATATCCTCAAATCCGGCAAAGTCCTGTTCTTTTTCCGCGAGCAGGATGCCTTTGTCTCCGATGACGAGGTGCATCGCTGCACGTCCGGGCATCCGCTCGCCCTCTGGCTTGAGGAACACCCCGCCGTGCTCGATTTCGCCCAATGGGCCGGCACCAATGATCCCGCCCTCGACGCCCCAATCCAGCAACAACTCCAAAGTTGGGGCGCCCGCCTTATCATCCCCCTGCATGCACATGGCCAACTCCTCGGCTGGATGGCCTTGGGCCCGCGGGCTGACGGCGCAACTTACCGGGAAGCCGACAAGTTTCGCGCCGTACTCCATGGCCGATTACTGGAGCGCTGCTTGGAGCGGTCAGCCCAACTTGAGGAACTCGACCGGTCTGACAGTCTGTCCCGGCTTCAGACAAAATACCTTCCTGGCGCCCGCCTTCTCACTCGCGATGAACTAGCTGGAACTGACCTGCCGGTCGAAGTCAGGGCCGTCGTCAACGAGGCCATCCACACCGGGAAGAGCATCACCCAACCGGCGCAAGCCCCTCATCGCTATCGCGTGCAAGCCGGCCCCGTTCCCGAAATTGCGGGTGCCTGGGTGCTTTGGGAGGAGGCGGCACCCGAGATTGATCGTATCCGCATTGAAAGGGAGAAGCAGCGCCGGGAATTATTCAAGGACCTCGGCCTCACCCTCAGCCACGAGATCTCCAACCCGCTAGTCTCCCTGGTCACCTTTGCCCAACTGCTCACTCGCGCCAAAGACGCCCCGCCTACCACTGGTGTTGCCGGCCTGGCACACGAGGTTGCCCTCGCCACGGAAGTTCAAAAACTGCAAAGGCTGGCCGAACATGCCAGCCTGCTCGGCGAGATCGCAGAGCCCGTGGCCCAGGCAGTTGACCTAAATATCCTGCTGACCGAGATCGCAACCGCTCGTGGACTTGCCACCCGCTTTTCCGAAGAGTCGCTGATTTTCCAATGCGAACCCAACTTGTTGCGTTTTGCGTTTGGATCCATTTTTGACGCCATCGCCGCCAACCGACCCGATGAGGGTGCAAAAAACCTGATCGTCACCCTGCGCCATGTCGGCAGCGGGGCCCAGCGCACCGCTATTGTGACCATTGAGGGCAAACGCATTGAGCTCGACGGCACCTTGCCGTTCCCCGCACCCGGCACAACGCCCAACCAGGGGCGGCTGTCGGTCTTCCTCGCCCGCGAGATACTCCGCCTTCACGGCGGGACCCTCTCGGCGGGACCAGGCATCAAGGGTGTGGATATCCAGATCGCCTTTGGCGATTTGCGCTGAGCGGCGAAGCCCCATAGCGCCCTTGGCCCGAGGGAATGGGTGCAAGCTTGCTCGCGCCGATATTCCGCCTTCAATGGCCGATCATGGAATTAGCCATCGCGCTTTTTTGTCTTGTGGTGGGCGGAACCCTGGGCTGGTTCGTGGCCCAGTCCCGCTTCGCGGCCCTCAATGAACGGGCGCGCTTGCTGACCACTGATCTGGAGACCACTCGTCAGCGCCTGACCGAGGTTGAATCGCTGAAGTCGAAGGCCGAAAACAACCTCGCAGCCGAGCGGGCCGCGGCAGCCGAAAAGATCTCCGCCCTGACCGATGCCCATGACCGCCTGACAAATTCCTTCAAGGCCCTTTCCGCCGACGCCCTCCGGTCCAACAACCAGTCTTTCCTCGAACTGGCCCGCGAGACCTTCGGCAAACTCCACCAGCAATCCTCCGACGAACTCGGCAAGCGCCAGCAGGCCATCGACTCCCTGGTCAAGCCGCTCAAGGAATCGCTGGATAAAGTGGACGCCAAGATCGGCGAAATTGAAAAAGCCCGCGCCAATGCCTACGGCCAGCTTTCCGAGCAGCTGAAATCACTCGGCACCGCCCAGACCTCCCTGCAAGCCGAGGCCGCCAAGCTTACCACCGCCCTGCGCTCCACCACCACCGCCGGCACCTGGGGCGAACTGCAGCTTCGCCGCGTCGTGGAACTCTCAGGCATGAGTTCCTATTGCGATTTCACCGAGCAGCAGACTGCCGGTGGTTTCCGCCCTGATCTGGTCGTTCGGCTGCCCGGCGGCCAGCAGATCGTCATCGATGCCAAGGCACCCAACGACGCCTACCGTGAAGCCGTCAACGCCACCGACGACAACGTGCGCGCCGCCAAGCTCACGGAGCACGCCCTCAAAGTGCGCAACCACATCGACGCTCTCGGCGCCAAGGATTACTGGGCTCAGTTCCAGCCTTCACCCGAGTTTGTGGTGCTCTTCCTTCCCGGCGACCAGTTCCTCTCCGGGGCTTTGCAGGGTGACCCGTCACTGATCGATCGCGCTATCGCCAAAAAGGTCCTCCTCGCCACTCCCGCCACCCTGATCGCGCTGCTGAAAGCCGCGGCCTACGGCTGGCGCCAGGAGTCCGTCTCCAAAAATGCCGAGGAAATTGCCGATCTTGGCCGCCAACTCTACGACCGCATTGCCGGTTTCGCCGAACACCTCGACAAGGTCGGCCGCGGCCTGGAAAATGCCAGCAAGTCCTACAATGCCGCCGTCGGCTCCTTCGAGGTCAATTTGCTTCCCGGGGCCCGCAAGTTTTCCGAGCTGGGGGCCAAGGGGGCCAAGGAACTGCCCGACCCCAGTTCGGTTGAGACCGCACCACGCGAGGTGCACAAGCGAGGCTAAGTACCGATGAAAACCCCGCCTGTCCTCGACGGCCTTTGGCAACCGGTCTATGCAGAAATGGACGGTGAAGCTGCGCCCAAGATGATGCTCGATAAGATGGAGATCGAACTGACCGGCGGCGAATATGCCGTTCGTTTCGGCGGCATCACCGCGGACCAGGGCACCTATGGGCTAGAGGCGGAGGGCCTCACCTTATTTGGCATGACCGGCCCCAACGCCGGCCGCACCATTCCATGCCGCCACCAGTTTGTTGGCCACCATCTCTGGATATGTTACGGCCTCGGCGGTATGCGCCCCGATAAATTCACCACCGCCAAGGACCAGCAGCGCTACCTCGCCCATTATCAGCGGAAAGGCCCGTGAACGAGAGGCAACCCCGCGCCGGCCGCGTCCCGCTGTTTCCCTTTTGCGTCTCCTCTGATTTTTGTGACATTCTGAATCGGACCCATGCACGTCACCGCCCTGCACCTCTACCCGGTCAAGTCCTGCCGTGGGCTGACCGTAAACTCCGCCGAGTTGGATGATTTTGGATTCATTGGAGACCGGCGCTTTCTCGTCGTAAACGCAGCCGACGGCCTGTTTCTCACCCAGCGCACCCATCCCCGCATGGCGCTGATCGAGACAGCCCTGACCCAGGATGCGCTCATTCTCTCCTCCCCAAGCCACGGATCGGTTGCCGTCCCGCTCCACTCCCAGTCTTCCCCGGGCAAGGTGACGACGCGCAGTGTCACCATTTGGAAGAATACGGTGATCGCCGACGACTGCGGCAACGAACCCGCCGAATGGCTGAGTCGCTTCCTCGGCCTGCCCCTGCGACTCGTGCGCCTGGGCGAGGCGTTTCACCGACCGGTGTCGCCGAGTAAGGCACAGCCCGGAGATGTCGTCATGTTCGCTGATGCCTACCCGTTGCTTCTCATCAGTGAGGCCTCACTCGATAATCTTAACGACCGACTCGTCGCCCAAAATGAGGAGGCGCTCCCCATGAACCGTTTCCGGCCCAATCTGGTCGTCGCCGGCTGCGCTCCCTACGCCGAGGACAACTGGCCTCGTCTCGACATCGGCGGTGTCGTGTTCCGCAACGCGGGCCCCTGTGCCCGTTGCCCGGTCACAACCACCGACCAGTTGACCGCCGTGCGCGGCAAGGAACCCCTGCGCACTTTCGCCACCTACCGGCGCGATGCGGCGGATTCCACCAAGGTTAATTTCGGCATTAATCTCATCCATGAATCCAAACGTGGCAGCGTGCGCGTCGGTGCTGTCGTCACCTTGCTCTGATTTTGCCCATGTCCTGTCGCCTCACCCATCCCTGCTTTCGCCACCCAACCCTGTTCGGATCATTTCTATCCGTCATACTGTTCTGCAGCCCCCTCATCGTCCAAGCCGACGACCTGGCCCGCTGGCAACAGCATGCGGCCAATGTTAGCATCCTGCGTGATCATTGGGGCATTCCTCATGTGTATGGGAAAACAGATGCCGATGCCGTCTTCGGCCTGCTCTACGCGCAGGCGGAGGACGACTTCAATCGCATCGAATTGAATTACATCAACGCCATGGGTCGCCTGGCGGAGGTCAGAGGCGAGGCCGAGTTCTATCGCGACCTGCGCATGAAGCTTTTTATTGATCCCGTCGACATGCGGGCCAAGTACACAGCCAGCCCGGCTTGGCTGCAGAAGCTCATGGATGCCTTCGCCGACGGATTGAATTATTATCTCCACACCCATCCCGCCGTAAAACCCAGTCTTATCACTCATTTCGAGCCGTGGATGGCGCTGACCTTCAGCGAAGGCAGCATCGGGGGAGACATTGAGGACATTGCGCTGGCTGACCTCGCCCAGTTCTACGGCAAAAGCCTGACGGCGCCGAAACCGGTCAAAGTGATGTCACCTAGCAAGGAGCCCACCGGATCCAATGGCTTTGCCATCGCCCCTGCCAATTCCGCCACGGGACATGCATTGCTGCTGATCAATCCCCACACTTCCTTCTATTTCCGGCCGGAGGTCCATATCGTCAGCGAAGAGGGTCTGAATGCTTATGGCGCTGTCACCTGGGGCCAGTTTTTTATCTATCAGGGATTCAATGAGCGGGTCGGCTGGATGCACACTTCCGGCGGTGGCGACGTCATCGACGAATATCAGGAAAGCGTCAGCGCCACCGGCACCGGTTTCTCCTATCGCTACGGCAACGATAGTCGGCCGCTCGCCGTCAAATCCATCACCCTACCCCACCAAAGCGCGGGAACTCGGGCCGAGAAAGTCATCACCGTTTATTACAGCCACCACGGCCCGATTGTGCGCGAGACCGACGGCCATTGGATCAGCGTGCGACTCATGCAGGAACCCGTGAAGGCCCTGGCGCAGTCATTCCTTCGGACCAAGGCCCGCAATTACCGCGAGTTCCGTGAGGTCATGGAACTGCGCACCAATTCTTCCAATAACACCGTCTACGCCGATGCCGATGGCACCATCGCCTATTTTCACGGCAACTTTATGCCGATCCGCGACCCCAGCTTCGACTGGACAAAGCCCGTGGACGGCAGCAACCCCGCCACTGAATGGCGCGGCCTGCATGACATCAAGGACACTATCACCCTGCTCAACCCGCCCAACGGCTGGATCCAGAATACGAACAACTGGCCATTCTCCGCGGCAGGTCCCTATAGCCCGCGTCCGCAGGATTACCCTTCCTACATGTCGGTCAACCCGGAGAATCCCCGCGGCATTCATGCCGTGCGGGTGCTGGAAAATCATCGCGGCTTCACCTTGGACAGCCTGATCGCGGCCGCCTACGACAACCGGCTCACCGCGTTTGAGCCGCTGTTGCCCGCCTTGTTCAAAGCGTATGACGACACCCCGGGGAACGACCCGCTCAAGATCTCGGTAACCGAACAAATTGCCGTCCTGCGCGCCTGGGACCTGCGCTCGGCGGTTGAATCCGTCCCCACCTCCCTCGCCATCTACTGGGCGCAGGACCTGACCGATCGGTTCGCAGGTGAGGCGAAGAAAACGGGGATCTCTGTCCACGACTACATCGGCCGCGAAACCACCAAGCCCCAGCGACTCGAGGCCCTGGCCCGGGCCTCGGCCAAATTGCAGCATGATTTCGGCTCCTGGAAAACCCCCTGGGGTGAGATCAACCGCTTCCAGCGGCTCAGCGGCGACGTTGAGGCCAAGTTTGATGATGAAAAGCCCAGCCTGCCCATCGGCTTCACCTCTTCGCAGTGGGGTTCGTTGGCCGCCTTCGGCATCTCGGCGCCCACGCCAACCCGGAAAATCTACGGCACGAAGGGCAACAGCTTTGTCGCCGTGGTGGAATTTGGCCCGCGGATCAAGGCCAAGAGCCTGCTCGCGGGCGGCGTCAGCGGCGACCCGGCCTCTCCGCATTTTTATGATCAGGCCGAGCGCTATGCCAAGGGGCAGTTCAAGGACGTGCTCTTCTACCGCGAGGACATTGAGCTACAGCTCGAGAGGAAATATCATCCCGGCAATTGACCGCCCGCCCGCACCAACTCCCTCATTCAAGCATGACGTCATTTTCCCAACTGGTGAGTCCTGATAATCTCTTGTCACTGGGCATGACCCTCGTCGTGGTCGGAATTGTCCTCCGCGGCTTTGCCCGACAAAGTAAGCGCGCCCAATCCCTGCGGAAACAGCACGAATTATATCACCGCAAACTGGACGCCCCTGATCAATCAGCCGTGGAAGTATCTCAACCCGATTGGCTTGAACGCCACCTCCCCCTCCTAGCCAATCTCGTACTCGGCATCGGCGTGCTGCTCACCCTCATCTCGTATTTTCGCTAGCGTGCGGGACTGTTGCAGGCGTCGATTGTTACGAACAGGTAGCAATGGGCCACAGAGGAGGCATATGTATTGAAAAGGGCACGCCATGTAATCATGACCCGGATCATGAGCATCCACCTCTTTGATAAGGATCAAAACGCCGTCGCCTATCCTGCCGGTCAAGCCGTGTTTCGTGATGGCGAACACGGCGACCACATGTACGCCGTACTCAGTGGTTCGGTCGAAATCATGATCCGCGGCAAATGCGTGGAAACCGTGGAAACCGGCGGAGTCTTCGGCGAGATGGCGTTGGTCGATGACCGGGTCCGGGCCGCTTCCGCCGTTGTTAAAACGGATGCAACGCTGGTTGAAATCGACAAGAAGCGCTTCCTTTTTCTCGTGCAGCAAAACCCTTTCTTTGCGCTTCAGATCATGACCATCATGTCCCAGCGCTTGCGCCGGATGGGGCAGGAGCTTTGAAACGGGCTGGGTTCCAGTCAGCCTAAACGGCCCGATGGCGTGGTGCTACGCCGACGACCTCAGTCATGGTAACCTCCGCGCCTGTTCGCCTTCGTCCGCGCCCGATGTTTTTTGCCCTCGATCATCCGGGCCTTTTGCCCGCGTGATTTTTGGCGCTTTTGCCGGCGCACCCGTTCCCGGTCGCCCTGCGCCTCACTGACCTGGGCCCGTATCCGCTGCTCCAACTTATCAGCCAATTCGGTCCAAGCGAGCAGTCGGTTGACGCTCTGACTGCGCTCGCGCTGGCATCTCACCTCCAGCCCGGTTGGGCGATGCTGCAGCCACACCGTGGATGAAGTCTTGTTGATTTTCTGGCCCCCGGCCCCCGAACCTCGGACAAATCGCTCCTCCACCTCCTCGGGCCGGACCGCCAAGGAGACAAATCGCCTCCGCAGCGACGCTTCCACGATATCCGGAAAAATGGCCATGGTCTGGTTTAGCCACAAAGCGGAGCGAAAATACATGAAAAAGCCCCAAGATACCCGCGGCGGCACTCATTCATGTTTTTTGCAGCTTTTGTGACTTTTCGTGGCCAAAACCTGAAACTCTGTGTCCCATCCACAGTCTCACGGGCTCCCGCTCTTCACTTGTCACTGTTCACCCCACCCGACTAACTCCCTAGCCATGATTACCGGTCCTACCTGGTCCCAAAAACTCCGCACAGAAATCGGCAAGGCAGTCATTGGCCAAGATGCCGTCATCGAGCGCATGCTGGTCGCCCTGCTGGCCAATGGCCACGTGCTGCTAGAGGGCATGCCAGGCCTGGCTAAAACCCTCCTGATCAAGTCCCTAGGCTCGGCGCTCGGCGTTCAGTTTGAGCGCGTTCAGTTCACGCCTGACCTGCTGCCCAGCGATGTGGTCGGGACCATGATTTTCTCCCCCAAAGATGGCGGATTCACCACCCACAAGGGCCCGATCTTCGCCAACCTGGTTCTCGCCGACGAAATCAACCGCGCCCCGGCCAAGGTGCAGTCGGCCTTGCTGGAAGCCATGCAGGAGCGGCAGGTCACGATCGGCGGCGGGTCCCATAAGCTCCCGCGTCCTTTCTTTGTCATGGCGACGCAGAATCCCGTCGAGCAGGAAGGCACTTATCCCCTGCCCGAGGCCCAAACGGACCGCTTCCTCTTCAAGCTGTTGGTGGACTATCCCTCCGCTCCCGAAGAGGCCCTGATGATGGAAATGTGGGGCCAGGTGACCCGGCAGCCCGAGGTCAACGCGGTCTCCAGTGGCGAGGAACTCCTTTCCCTGCGCACGCAGGTCGACGCGATTCATGTCTCGCCCGCCGTGCAGGCCTATATTCTGGCCCTCGTGCGCGGCTCTCGCGACCTCGCGGCCCAGGCCGAGGGCGGCACCCAAAAGCGCCTGCTCAACTTCGGCGCGTCACCCCGCGCCTCCCTGGCCCTCTTCCAGGCCGGGCGCAGTCTCGCCTGGCTCCGCGGCAGCGATTACGTCTCCCCGGCCCTGATTCAGGAAATTTTCCATGATGCCCTCCGCCACCGGGTGGGCCTCACCTATGAAGCCGAGGCCGAAGGTCTCACCGCGGACAAAATCCTCGATCAGGTGCTGATCCGCACACCGGTCCCGGCCAAGGTCTGAATCTTTCTCTTTCTCCTGATTTTTCTCGTTCTCCTCCCTGCGGGATGAACGAACCGGATCGAGAGAAAGAGAATGAGAAAGATTAAGAGTAAGATTTTAAATGCCCCCCGCTCAAAACCCTGCTTCGCTGGTCACCTCCCAGCTCGCCCTGCTCAAGCAGCTCGAGTGGCGGGTGCGCCACGCCGTGGAGAATGTCCTGAGCGGCGAATACCGCTCGGCCTTCCGCGGTCGCGGCATGGAATTCGATCAGGTCGTCAAATACACCTTCGGTGACGACATTCGCGATATCGACTGGAACGTCACCGCCCGGCTCGGCGAGCCTTACCGCAAGAAATTCATCGAGGAGCGCGAAGTTTCCCTGCTGCTGGTTTTTGAGGATAGCGTGAGCCTGCAGTTCGGCTCCGGCGTCCAATCCAAGCGCGAGGCCCTCATGGAATTGGCCGGGCTGGTGATGATGCTTGGCGCGGTCAACCGTGACCGCGTCGGCTTCCTCCATGCCTCGCCCGCCGGCTACAAGCTGCAGGAACCGGTGCGCGGCCGCGGCCAGATTCTCCACGCCGCCGCCACCCTCCTGGGTCAGCCCGCGCCGGATCTCTCAACTTTCAACACTCAACTTTCAACTTCCTCCGACTTCATGCCCTGGCGCCTGCTCGCCAAGGCGGCCCCGCGCCACAGCATCATGATCTGGCTGGGCGATTTCCCGCCCCGGATTGAACCCGAGGGCTGGAGTGTGCTGTCGCGCCGCTATCAGACCATGGGCTTCCGGGTCGACGACCCGTGGGAGCGCCAGCTGCCCATGGACCGTACCCTGACGACCTATGACCCGGTGGCCGGCCGGATTGTGACCCTCAACGGAGCTTCGTCCTCCCAGCGCACCGCGCATGCCTCTTGGGCCCAGCAGCGGGAAGACGCCTTCCGCTCCATTTTCCCTGCCCCCTTGAGCCGTCTGGTCGTCCGCACGGATGAATCCCGGCTGGATGCACTCGTTCGCTTCTTCCACGCCCGCATGGCCGCAGGCAACCGCCGCTGATGCCCGTCACGAACTATACTCTCCATGATCCTTGGTGGCTGCTGGCGCTGCTCCTCCTGCCCTTGCTCATCTGGGTGCGCGGCCGGCGCGGCGCTCCGGTCCTGATCGTGCCGTTTGCCGCCGCCTGGCACCGGCCTTCCCTCATCCCGACTTCCCGCTGGCCCGCAACCCTGGCCATGACCGGTCTGGTGCTGCTCATCGTGGCGCTGGCCCGGCCGCAGATCGTCGAGGACAAGCGCGAGGTCAAGCAGCAGGGTTACGACCTGATTCTGGCCATCGACCTTTCCGGCTCGATGCTCGCCGAGGATTACGAGCGCGACGGCACCCGGCTCAACCGCCTCCAGGCCATCAAGCCGGTCATCCAGGCCTTCATCAGCCAGCGCACCAGCGACCGCATCGGCCTCGTGGTTTTTTCCGGCCGGGCCTACACCCTCGCCCCCCTCACTTTTGACCACACCTGGCTGGCGCGGCAGATCGAGCGCCTGAAGATTGGCATGATCGAGGACGGCACCGCGATTGGCGACGGACTCGGCGTGGCGCTGACCCGACTGGAACAGGCCAAACGGGAGGAAGGCAGCAAGCGCAAGGGCGCCTTCGTGGTGCTCCTGACCGACGGCGCCAACAACCGCGGCCTGCTGACCCCCGAGCAGGCCACGGGCATCGCGAAGTCGCGGGGCATACCCGTCTATACCATCGGCGCGGGCCGCGACGGCCTGGTGCCCATGCCGGTCTTCGATGAAAGCGGCCGGAAGATTGGCTACCGCCGGGCCATTTCCGATCTGGACGAAAACCAGCTGCGCACCATTTCGGACACCACCGGAGCCAAGTTTTTCCGCGCCGCTGATTCCGATACCATCGACAAGGCCTTCGCCGCCATCGATCAGGCGCAGAAGATCGAATTTCAGGCCAAGTCCTACCTTCTCACTACCGAGCTGTTTCACTGGTTCGCCATTCCCGGGGCGGGGCTGCTTTTCCTCGGTGCCTTGTTCGCGCTGCCGCCACAGCTGCCGTTCAGGGGTAGAGCGCGGACTCCGCTCCGCGCCGAACCCGCGGCGCCAAAGGGACTCGGCGCCCTGCCTGCCAGGCCTACGCCATGAGCTTCCACTCGCCGCATCTCCTCTGGCTGCTCGCACCGCTGGTGCTCCTGTTCTCCTGGGAACTGGCCCGGCATACGACACGAGCCGCCCAGACTTGGCCAAAAATATCCCGGGCCTGGGCCGGAGCCTTCAATGTTTCCCTGGGCACAAAGCACACCACGGCGGAAACCCGCCCGAGGCTCTGGCTTTGGTTTGGGCTGACGCTCTGCATCATTGCCCTGGCCCGGCCGCAATGGGGTGTCGTGGAGGAACAGGTCTTCGACCAGTCCCGCGAGGTGCTGATTGCCGTCGATCTTTCCAAATCGATGCTGGTCCAGGATGTGAAGCCCTCCCGGCTCGACCGCAGCAAGTTGCTCATCCAGTCGCTGCTCGACGGCCTGAAGGGCGAGCGGGTCGGCCTGGTGCTGTTTGCGGGCACGGCCTTCCTGCAAAGCCCTCTCAGTTCCGATTATGAAATCCTGCGGGAGTTTCTTCCCGCCATGAACCCGGATTATCTCCCCGAGGGTGGCTCCAACTACAAGGCGATGCTCGAGGCCTCGATCCAGGCTTTCGGCACTTCCACCGCCGATCGCTACCTGATCATCCTCAGCGATGGTGAAAGCACCGAAGACGACTGGAAGGGGCTCACCGACTCGCTGAAGCAAAAAGGCATCCGGATCATCGGGCTGGGCGTGGGCACCACCCAGGGCTCATTCATTCCCGATGCCGCTGGCGGCTTTGTGAAGGATGATCGGGGTGCGGTGGTGCTGTCGCGACTGAACAGCGCGACTTTGCAGGAACTGGCGCAGGTAACCAGCGGCGCCTATGCCGACGCCAGCACCTGGGTGGATCTGCCGGCCCTGCTCCGCAAGACGGTTGACACTGGTCGCAAGGGGGAGTTTTCCGAGAAAAACACCGCCCGGATGATCGAGCGCTACCAGTGGTTTCTGGCCCCGGGCCTGTTGCTCCTCCTGATCAGCTTCTGGGCGGAATTCCCCGTGCGGCCGCGGGAGCGGGCTTTGCCCCTGGGCAAGGCCCGAGGGCAGAAAGCCGCAATCGTTGGCTCAGTCGCTGCCCTTTTATTCGCCGGACTCGGCGCACCGCCCAGCATGCGCGGCGCCGAGACGCCCAGCGAGACATTGGCCAAACCCTTGACGACGACGGTCGCCCGATTGGCTGAGCAAGGCGGCCTTTCAGCCAAAGACTGTTCCGAGCTGGCCCAGACCACGATCACGTACGGTCAGCGCGTAAAGTCCGCCCAACAGCGTCCGCCCGAGAACGTGATCCGCGATGCGCTGCAGGCCGTGGACCTCGGGGAAAAAATCGAGGCCAAGGCGGCGGACTGGCCCCGCGTGCGCCAGGAATTGGAAGATTTGCTGAAAAAGGAAGAACCGCCGCCGGAGGACAAGAAACAGAATCAAGACCAGCAGAAGCAGGATCAGCAGAAAAACGAGAAGCAGAACCAAGATCAGCAGCAGCAGAAACAGGATCAGCAGAAGTCCGACCAGCAAAAGCAGAATGAGCAGAAGGAACAGGAGCAAAAACAGCCGC